>JANLZT010000440.1:0-2558 GCA_031366465.1 Betaproteobacteria bacterium
ACCACCATCGCGCATGGTTTTCTCACGCTGTCGCTGCTGCCTGAGCTGGCGGCCAAGGCGATGCAGGTGGACGACGTGAAGATGGGCGTGAACTACGGGCTGAACCGGGTGCGCTTCACCGCGCCGGTGCCCGCAGGCAGCCGGCTGCGCGGCCATCTGCGGCTCAAGGCCTACGAGGTGATCGAGGGCGGCGCCCAGCTGACGATCGAGCTCAGCATCGAGCGCGAGGGGTCGACCAAGCCGGTCTGCGTGGCCGAGGCCCTGTCGCGGCGCTACATCTGATCCCACCCGGCCCGCCGCCAACCTCGCAACCGGCCCTTGGAGCACAAGCCATGAAGGTGATGCTGGTCGATGACCACCCGATGGTGCTGGCGGCGCTGCGCAACATCATCCACACCCTGGCGCCCGACACCGAGGTGCTGACCGCCAGCAACCCGGATGAAGCTTTCGCCTGCCTGGCGGCCCAGCCCGATGTGGCCTTGCTGCTGCTGGACCTGATGCTGGGCCCGGCGGTGGACGGTTTTGCACTGCTGGCTGACCTGCGCCTGCAGTACCCGGGGCTGCCGGTGGTGGTGATCTCGGCCATCGAGCGCCTGACCGACATGGTGCGGGTGATCGACATGGGGGCGATGGGCTTTGTGCCCAAGTGCTCGGCCACGCCCGAGTTGTTCGAGGCGGTGGCGATGGTGTTGGCCGGGGGGGTGTTCATCCCGCCGGCCTTGCTGAACCTGGCGCGGGCCCCGGGCGAGAACCTGGCCGAGGCCGCCGCTGCCGCCGATGCGCTGGCGCAGGCGCTGGCCGAGCAGGCCCTGGAGCGCCAGCGTAGCGGCCACCTGGCGCGGGCCTCGGCGCGGGCGGCCGACAGCACCGACAGCCTGGACCCCGCCGTGTTGCTGCCGATGGCCGGGCATGACCGGCTGGGCGGTGCCGGCCCGACGCTGGGCGTGGCGTCGCCGCAGGCGGCGGCGGCTTTGGTCGTCAGCCCGTTGGGGCCCGCCGTGACTGCCATCACCACCCACGCAGCCAACATCAGCCCCGACCGCCTCTGGCTGCTGGGCCTGGGCTTGACGCCACGTCAATGCGATGTGTTGATGCTGCTGCTCAAGGGCCTGCCCAACAAATTGATCGCCCGCGAGCTGAGTGTCTCGGTCGATACCGTGAAGGACCATGTCGCGGCGGTGCTGCGGGCCCTGGGCGTCAACTCGCGCACCCAGGCGGTGGTGGCGGTGGGCCGCCAGGCCCAGGCCGGGATGGGCTTGCAGGCGGGCTGGCCGGGCTGAGGCTGCGGCGCTTGCTCCCTCCCCCTGGCACGGGGAAGGAGCCGGCCCACCGCTGCGCGATCAGGCGTCAGCGCCAGCCGACCGGGCCTCGGCGCTGTCCTCGGTCGCCGGGCCGGCACATCGCACCACCGTCACCGTGCACTGCGATTGGGCCACCACCGTGGACGACACACTGCCCAGCAGGCGCCGCAGTGACGAGCTGCCGCGCGCCCCCATCACCAGGTGGTCGACCTGGTTGCGCTGGGCAAATTCCAGCAAGGCATCCGCCGGGTCGCTGGCTTCAAGCACATGGAAGGTCAGCCGGCCCTCGTCGAGGTTGAGCCCCTTGCTGATCGGCCGGGCCCAGTGCTTGAGCGCCACCAACTGCTTGACATGCCGGCTGCGGCCGTCGGCGTCCACCAGCTGGTCAGCGCCGATACGGCTGATGCGCATCACGCTGACGCAGGCCAGCCGGGCGCCGGGCTCGGTCAGCACGATGCGGCGCACCGTCTCGCGCAGTTGCTGCAGCAGCGCCTCGGGGGCCCTGTCGATGTCCACTGCGGCCAGGATGATGGGGCTGCGGCCGAGTTGGTCAGCGACCTTGGTGCGGGCGCTGCCGGGCTCGGTGCCGAGTGCAAAAAACCAGCGCTTCAGGGTCTTGAGGGTGCCGCTTTTTTGCAGCTTGTGGGCGCGCCGGGTCAGCGCCACCTGGCCGGGCGACTGCAGGTCTTGCGCCAGTTGGGCGGCACTCTGGTAGCGGCGCTCGGGCCGCACCTCCAGGCATTTGAGGATCACCTCCTGCAGCCAGGGCGGGCAATCGGCGCGCAGCGCACGCGGTGGCAGCGGGTCGATGTAGAGGCGGCGGCGCAGGCCGCGCACGCTGTCGGGCTGGCCGAAGGGCCGCTCGCCGGTGCTGAAGTGGTAGAGCATCACGCCCAGCGCAAACAGATCGCTGCGCGGGTCGTTGCGGATGAACTGCACCTGCTCGGGCGACATGTACGGCCCGGTGCCCATCGGCAGCGTGAACTCTTCGTCCAGCAGGTCGGGCAGGTGGTCGTGGCGCGACAGGCCGAAGTCCACCAGCACGGCCGTGCCGTCGGGCCGGAACATGATGTTGCTGGGTTTCACATCCAGGTGCACCAGGTGCTGGCGGTGCAACTCGTGCAGCGCGCTGGCCACCCGCGAGCCGATCTCGATCACCTCGTCCAGCGCCAGTGGGGCCTCGTCCAGGCGCGGACGCAGCGACGGGCCCTGGATCTGCTCCATCACGATATAGGGCTGGCGGCTGAAGTCGCCCTG
>JANLZT010000457.1:0-11378 GCA_031366465.1 Betaproteobacteria bacterium
CGCCGGTGAAGCCGGCATCGCGGGCGCCACGCTGTTCGTGGACGCCAACCACAACGGCAGCCTCGACGACGGCGAAGCCACTGTCACCACTGGCGCGGGCGGCCACTGGCAGTTGTCCAATCTGCGGCCCGGTAGCCTGACCCTGGCCGAGGCCTTGCCGGCCGGCTGGGCCCGCCATGCCCCCGAGGACGGCAGCCACACCCTCACCGTCACCAGCGGCCTGTCGGTCAACACGCTGAACTTCAGCCGCTACGACATCGCCCCGGTGGCGCTGGACGACAGCGCCAGCACCGTGGCCGGTCACAGCGTGGCTGGCAATGTGCTGGACAACGACAGCGACCCCGGCCGTGCCGACAAGTCGCTGCTGGTGGTCAGCCTGGTCAGCGGCCCGGCCCATGGCAGCCTGACGCTGGGCCCTGACGGCGCCTTCAGCTACGCCCCCACCAACGGCTTTGAGGGCAGCGACAGCTTCCGCTATGCGGTCACGGATGGCGTCAGCAGCCGCGAGGCGGTGGTCAGCCTGAGCGTGCTGCACGACCTGCTGCGGGTCGAGCAGTTCACCGGCCGGCACGATGGTTTTGAGATGGTGTTCTCGCGAGCCATCGCCCAGACCGCGCTGGAGCTGGGCGGCCTGGCGGCCGATGTGGTGGTCAGCAATGCCGCCAACCAGCCGGTGGCGGGCTCGCTGTTCATCGCCGCCGACGGCCGCAGCGCGCGCTTCATCGCGTCGGGCAGCGGCCTGGCCGATGGCATCTACAGCGTGCGCCTGCGGGCCGGCAGTGACGCGCTGCGCGACCTGGACGGCGTGGCGCTGGACGGCGACGCCAATGGCAGCGCCGGTGGCGACCACCTGGCCAGCTTCACCGTGGCGCGCGGCAATGCGGTCTCGGTCGGCCTGGCTGACACCGCGCGCGGCCCGGGCCAGGTGCTGGGCGTGGGTTTGAACGACACCGGCCTGGCGATCAAGCTCAGCAACGGGGCGGGGGTCACGGCAGTCAGCTTCACGCTGACTTACGACCCGGCGCTGCTGGGCGTGGCCACCCTCACCCGGGGCAGCGGCCTGCCGGCGGGCGCCAGTTTCAGCGCCACGCAGCTCACAGCGGGCCAGATCGTGGTGCAGATCAGCGTGGCCGGCGGCTTGACGGCCGGGGTGGTGACGCTGGGCCAACTGGTGGCCACCGTGCCGGCCGGTGTCAGTTATGGCGCGGCGCAAATCCTGGACGTGCGCAACCTGCTGGTCAATGCCGGCGCGCTGGCCTCGCAGGACGACGACGCGGTGCATGTGGCCGCCTACGTGGGCGACATGAACCGCGACCGCCAGCTCAGCGTGGCCGATGTCACGCTGATGCGTGACCTGCTGGCCGGCACCGCGCCGCGTCTGGCAGGCTGGCCGCTGCTGGACGGCCGGCTGCTGGGCGATGTCAACGGCAGCGGTGCCTTCGACGTGCTCGACCCGCAGCGCCTGGAGCAAGCCCTGGCCGGCACCGTCGGCCTGACGCTGCCGATACCCGGCGCGCCGCCGGTGGTGGTGACCCCGCCGCCGCCGATCCGGGTGACCGTGCCGCCCAAGGTGATCGTGCCAAAGGTCACGCCCAAGCTGCTGCTTGCCACCCCAAGCTGGGTGTCTCCGCTGGTGAGTGCATCTGCAACAATCGATGCAAACACCAGCATCCGGGTGACGATCTGAGGCTGACACCGTCCAGCGCAGGCCGGTGAGGGCTCACCGGCCGACCCAAGGGGGGCTAGCAAGCCCCCCTTGCTTTTGGGTGACACCTTTCAACGATGGAGCAGGCCCGCCTTGGACGCTATCGACCGTGATGAAGCCAGGCCCGCGCTGGCGGCCAGCGCGGTGGCTGCGCCGTCCGAGGTCTGGGCGGCCTTCACCGCAGCCGACTCGGTGGGCAGCTTCTGCCAGTCGTGGCTGGCCATCGTGGCCGAGCAGATCGGCCGCACCCGCCGGGCGATGGTGCTGCTGCGCGGTGAGGACGGCAGCTTCGCGCCGGTCGGCTTCTACCCCGGGCCCGAGACCGACCTGACCGACCTGGCCGACCCGGCCCGGCGCTGCCTGTCGGCGCGCACCGCGCTGGCCGAGGCCGGCGCCGCCCCCACCGGCCTGGTCGCCGCCGCCCCGGGCCTGCTGTTGGCCTACCCGGTGGACCTGCGCGGTGACCTGCGCGGGGTGGTGGTGCTGGACGTGGTGGCGCGGCCCGATCTGCAGGTGCAGCAGGCCTTCCGGGCGCTGCACTGGGGCATCGGCTGGCTGGATTCGATGCTGCGCGGCGAGGAGCTGGCCCGCCTGGCCAGCAGCGCCCAGCGCAGCCAGCAGGTCATCGACGCCATGCTGCGGGTGGTCGAGGCCGCCAGCCTGGACGAGGCCGCCCACCTGGCGGTGGACCTGCTGGCCGAGCGCCTGGGCCTGGCCCGGGCCTCGCTGGGCCTGGTAGAGCGTGGCGGTGACGACAGGCTGCAATTGCAGGCCCTGTCGGCCACCGCCTGGTTCGACAAGCGCAGCGCGCTGGTGCGCCGGCTTGAGAACGCGATGGAAGAAGCCTGGGACCAGCGCGCCAGCGTCACGGTGCCGGCCCGGCCCGGCCGCGCGGCGGTGGTGGACGTGGCCCACGCCGACCTGGCCGGCAGCGGCGCCCAGGCGGTGACAGTGGCCAGCAGCGTGGTGATGGCCGGCGCCCAGGCGCTGGGCGTGCTGACCATCGAGCGCGGCGCCCAGCAGCCGCTGGACGGCGCCGAGCTGGCCTGGCTGGAGGCCTGGGCCAGTGCGGTCGGCCCGGTGCTGGCGCTGCACCGTGACGGCGACCGCTGGATCGCCGGCAAGCTGCGCCGCAAGCTGTCCCAAGGCTGGCAGGTGCTGCGCGACCCGCGCCGCCCGGCTTGGCGCATCGGTGTGGTCGGGCTGCTGCTGGCGGTTGTCGCGCTGTTGTGGGCCCAGGGCGACTACCGCGTCAATGCCCCGGCCACCATCGAGGGCGCGGTGCAGCGCGCGCTGGTGGCACCCTTCGACGGCTTTGTGCGCAGCGCGCCGATCAAGGCCGGCCAGCGCGTCAGGGCCGGCGATGTGCTGGCCACGCTGGACGACCGCGATTTGCAGCTGGAGCGTGAGCGCTACGCCAGCGAGCGCGAGCGCCACGACCGCCGCTACCGCGACGCGCTGTCGCGCCACGAGCGCGCCGATGCCCGCATGGCCGCCGCCGAGATGGCCGAGGCGCAGGCCCAACTGGCACTGGTCGAGGAGCGCCTGGGCAAGACCCGGGTGACCGTGCCTTTCGATGGCGTGGTGGTCTCGGGCGACCTGACCCAGCAGCTCGGCGGCCCGGTCGAAAAAGGCAAGCTGCTGTTCGAGGTGGCGCCGCTGGACGCCTTCCGGGTGCTGCTCAAGGTCGATGAGAGCGACATCCGCAGCGTGGCGGTGGGCCAGCGCGGCCAGTTGGTGCTGGCCGGGCTGACCAGCGACAAGCTGGGCTTTGTGGTGCGCAATATCTCGGTGGCCGCCGCTAGCGACGGCCGCAATGCCTTCGAGGTCGAGGCCGCGCTCGACACCAGCCCCAGCCCCTTGCGCCCGGGCATGGAGGGGGTGGGCAAGATCGACGCCGGCCAGCGCCGCCTGCTGTGGATCTGGACCCACCGCTTCACCGACTGGCTGCGCCTGAAGGCCTGGGAGTGGTTGCCGTGACGCCGCACGTCGCCCGGTTGTCGAGCGGGCGCCGGGACGAGCGCCGGGCCGCTCCCAAGCCGGCCCGGGTCCCCTCGGGGGACCGGCCGACGTACCCGTCGGACGAGGGGCTCCAGTGACCCCCTTCCACAGCGACGCCTGGTACCGCATCGAGCAGGTGGTGCCGCGGATCGCCCGCGAGGCCCAGATCCACCGCCAGCGCTACCGTGGCAGCGCCTGGTATGTGGTGCGCGACCCGGCCAGCGGGCGGCTCTACCGCTTCACCCCGGCGGCCTACCTGGTGATCTCGCTGATGGACGGCCAGCGCAATGTGGACCAGGTCTGGCGCAGCGCTGTGCAGCGCCTGGGCGACGATGCGCCGTCGCAGGACGATGTGCTGGAGCTGCTGACCCAACTGCACCAGGCCGACCTGCTGCTGGCCGACGTGGCGCCCGACGTGGCCGACCTGCTGGCGCGCCAGCACAAGCAGCGCCGCACGGTGTGGCTGCGCAATCTGTCCAACCCGATGTCGCTGCGCCTGCCGCTGTGGGATCCGGATGCCTTCCTGACCCGCAGCCTGCCCGGCCTGCGCTGGGTCTTCTCGCGCACTGGCGCGCTGCTGTGGCTGGCCCTGGTGCTGCCGGCGCTGGCGCTGGCCGCAGCCAACTTCCAGGCCCTGACCGGCAACCTGGGCGACCGGGTGCTGGCGCTGGGCAATTTGCTGTTGCTGTTGTTTGTGTTCCCGGCGGTCAAGGCGGTGCACGAGCTGGCCCACGGCTATGCCGTCAAGCGCGGCGGCGGTGAGGTGCACGAGATGGGCTTGATGTTTCTGGTGATGGCGCCGGTGCCCTATGTGGACGCATCGGCCAGCACCGGATTCCGCAGCAAGTTGGCGCGTGCCGGGGTGGCCGGCGCCGGCATGCTGGCCGAGCTGGCACTGGCCGCCGTGGCGATGTGGGTCTGGGTGGGGGTCGAGCCCGGCTTTGTGCGCAGCCTGGCCTTCAATGTGATGCTGGTGGCCGGCGTGTCCACGCTGGTGTTCAACGCCAACCCGCTGCTGCGCTACGACGGCTACTACATCCTGTGTGATCTGATCGAGATGCCCAACCTCGGCCAGCGCGCCACCCGCTACTGGGCCTGGCTGGTGCAGCATTACGGCTTCGGCAGCCGCGAGGCCACGCCACCCGACGAGAGCCCGGCCGAGCGCCGCATCCTGCTGGTCTATGGCGGCCTGTCCTGGGTCTACCGGATGATGGTGGTGTTCGGCATTGCGCTGTTCATGGCCAGCCAGTTCTTCTTCGTCGGCGTGCTGCTGGCGGTCTGGGGGCTGGTCTCGGGCGCACTCTGGCCGCTGCTCAAGGGCCTGCGCTTTGTGCTGGTATCGCCCCTGCTGGCGCGCCAACGCCCGCGCGCAGTGGGCCTCACCGTGGGCCTGCTGCTGGGGCTGGCGGCGCTGCTGGCCTGGCTGCCGGTGCCGGTGTCCACGCTGGCCGAGGGCGTTGTCTGGGTGCCCGAGCAGGCCGAGATCCGGGCCCGCGGGCCGGGACTGGTCGAGCGCTTGCTGGCCACGCCGGGCAGCAATGTGCAGTTGGGCCAGCCGGTGGCCGAGTTGAGCGATGCCGGCTTGTGGACCGAGTACGACGTGCAGCGCGCACGGGTGGACCGGCTGCAGGTGCAGGTGACGGTCGAGCAAGCCGACAGCCGGGCCCAGGCCGCCGCCACCCTGGCCACCCTGGGGCGCGAGCGCCAGGCCCTGGCCCGGCTGGATGAGCGCATCGACCACCTGGTGCTGGTGGCCGGCGCGCCCGGGCGCCTGCTGGTGCCGCGAGCCGCCGACGTGGAGGGCCGCTACTTGAAGCAAGGTGAGCAACTGGGCTTTGTGCTGGAGGGCGCGCTGCGCAGTGCCCGCATCGTCGTCAGCCAGGACGACATCGGCCAGGTGCGCCGGCAGGTGCAGCGGGTGCGGGTGCGGCTGGCCGACAGCCTGGACACCGCCTATGAGGCCCGCATCGTGCGCGAGGTGCCGGGCGGCAGTGACCGGCTGCCGGCCCGCTCGCTGTCCAGCGCTGCGGGCGGCCGGCATGCGGTGGACCCGTCCGACAAAGAGGGCACCCGCACGCTCAACCGGGTGTTCCAGTTTGAGCTGCTGCTGCCGCCCGAGGTGGGGGACCTGCAGCTCGGCACGCGCCTGTACGCCAAGCTCGACCACCCCGCCGAGCCGCTGGGCGTGCAGGGCTGGCGGCGCTTGCGGCAGCTCTTCCTGTCGCGCTTCGACGTCTGAGGCTGGATGTCACGGCTGCTGCTCTCGCAATGGCAGGCCGGCCGGCTGCGGCCAGGCGCCAGCGTCGAGCGCGACGATGGCCATGAGCGCGCCATCGACCGCTGGCTGGGCGGCTTGCGCGGCCACCTGGCCGGTCTGCTGTCGGCCTGGGCCTGCCACCGGCTGCACGGCGAGGTGGCGGCCGTCTGCGCCCAGAGTGAGGCGCTGGCGGCGCTGGACGACGCCGCGCTGGATGCCCGCATCGGCGCCGTGGCCCAGGCCTTGCGGGCCCGCGGCCTGGCCCCGGCGGCGGTGCGCGAGAGCTTTGCGCTGGTGCGCGAGGTGGCGCGCCGCCTGCTGGGCAAGGCCCATTACCCGGCGCAACTGACCGGCGGATTCGTGCTGCTGTCGGGCCGCCTGGCCGAGATGCAGACCGGTGAGGGCAAGACCCTGACCGCCTTGCTGCCGGCCATCACCGCCGCGCTGGCCGGTGCGCCGGTGCATGTGGTCACCGTCAACGATTACCTGGCCGCCCGCGACGCCGAAACCCTGGGCGCCGTCTACCGCCGTTTTGGCCTGGACGTGGGCGTGGTGATCGAGGGCCAGCCCCAGCCCGAGCGGCTGGCCGCCTGGCGCTGCGCGGTGGTCTACACCACCAACAAGGACCTGGTGTTTGACTACCTGCGCGACCAGCTGGGCAGCAGCGGCCGGGCCCTGCATGCCGCAGTCCGGCCGTTGGTGAATGTGCCAGGCGGGCCCGGGCAAGCCGCGCCAGCCGATGCCGGCACGGCCGGGCGCCGCCTGCGCGGCCTGTACTTTGTGCTGATCGACGAGGCCGACAGCGTGCTGGTCGATGAGGCCCGCACGCCGCTGATCCTGTCGGCCGAACGCCCGGGTGGCGACGAGGGCCCGGCCTGGGGTGTGGCGCTGGCCACCGCCCGGGTGCTGGTGGCGGGCGAGGACTACAAGCTGCACCGGCGCGAGCGCCTGATCGAGCTGCTGCCGGCCGGCGAGGCCCGCATCGACGCGCTTTGCCGGGGCGAGCACCCGCTGCTCAGCGCCCGCCGGGCCCGGGTGGCGATGGTGCAGCAGGCCTTGTCGGCGCTGCACCTGTTCCACCGCGACAAGCAGTACATCGTGCGCGACAGCCCGGGCAAGGACGGCACCGAGGCCGGGCCCAAGGTCGAGATCGTCGATGAGAACACCGGCCGGGTGATGCCTGACCGCACCTGGGAGCGCGGCCTGCACCAGATGATCGAAATCAAGGAAGGGCTGGCGCCGTCGGCGCGCCGCGACACCCTGTCGCGGCTGACCTACCAGCGTTTTTTTCGCCGCTACCTGCGGCTGTGTGGCATGAGCGGCACGCTGATGGAGGTGGCGCCCGAGTTGCGCTCGGTCTATGCGCTGGACGTGGTGCGGGTGCCCACCCACCGGCCGGTGCTGCGGCACAACCTGGGCGCGCGCGTCTACCTGCGCGCTGCAGATCGCTGGTTGGCGGTGGCCGACCAGGCCCGGCAGATGGCCCAACAAGGCAGGGCGGTGCTGATCGGCACCCGATCAGTCGATGCGTCCGAGGCCGTCAGCGCGGCGCTGACCGCGCAGGGCCTGGCGCATGCGCTGCTCAATGCCCGGCAGGATGCCGGCGAGGCGGCCGTCATCGGCCAGGCCGGCCAGCCCGGCTGCATCACGGTGGCCACCAACATGGCCGGGCGCGGCACCGACATCCTGCTGCACCCGGATGTGCGCGCCGCCGGTGGCCTGCATGTGGTGCTGACCGAGTTCCATGAATCGGCGCGGGTCGATCGCCAGCTCTACGGCCGCGCCGGCCGCCAGGGCGACCCGGGCAGTTATGTGTCGCTGGTCAGCCTGGACGACGAGCTGTTTGCCGGCTTTGGCGGCCTGGCCACCCGCTGGGTGCGCCGGGGCTGGGTGCCCGACCAGCCCGAGCCCGGCGCCAGCCTGCCACCAGCCGTGGGCCAGGCGCTGCGCCGCTTTGCGCAGTGGCGGGCCGAGCGCTATTTCTCGGGCGGCCGCCGCCGCACCGTCACCCAGGACCGTGACCTGGACCGCCGACTGGCCTTTGGCGGCCGCCCCCTCTGAAGGAATGCCATGCGCTCGACCTGCCTCCACCCCACCCGGCGCGCGATGGCCCGCCTTGCAGCCGCCGCCGCGCTGGCCTGCCTGTCCGCCTTGCCAGCCGCTGCCGCCGAGTTCGACTGCATGCTGGAGCCGCGCATGACGGTGGACGTGCGCCCGGCGGTGGAGGGCCTGATCGAGAGCGTGGCGGTGGACCGCGGCGAGCGTATCCGCGCCGGCCAGGTGCTGGTGGTGCTGGACTCGGGCCTGGAAAAAGCCAACCTGGAGCAGGCCAGGTACCGGGCCAGCATGCTGGGGTCGGTCAAGTCCGGCCAGAGCCGGGTCGAGTACGCCACCCTCAAGCTGCAGCGCCGCGAGAAGCTGGCCGACGGCCAGTACATCTCGCTGCAAGACCGCGACGAGGCGGCGGCTGAGAAACGCCTGGCCGAGGCCGAGCTGATCCAGGCCCTGGAGAACCAGCGCGTGGCCGTGCTGGAGCAGGCCCGGGCCGCCGAGCAACTGCGCTTGCGCACCCTCAAAAGCCCGCTCAACGGTGTGGTGATGGACCGCCTGGCCCACCCCGGTGACCTGGCCGACAACCGCGACCTGCGCAAGCCGCTGCTGCGGATTGCCGACATCTCGGTGCTGCATGTCGAGGTGCTGCTGCCGGTGGCCGCCTACCGCAAGCTGGCCCTGGGCACCACGCTGGAGGTGCGGCCCGAGGCGCCGGTGGGCGGCGTCTACCCGGCCAAGGTCAAGACCATCGACCCGGTGCTCGACATGGCCAGCGGCACCTTCCGGGTACGCCTGGAGCTGCCCAACCCCGAGCTGAGGTTGCCGGCCGGGGTGAGCTGCCGGGTCGAGATCCCCGGCGTGGACAAGGCCGCCGGCGGGCTGGCCGCGCCACGCGCGCGGGCCGCCAGCGGGCGTTGATGGCGCCAAGGCCTTCCGAGCTACAGCAGCCAGGTCACAGCATGGGCCGCCACAGTGCCAAGGCCGGCCTCAGCCCGGCGCTAAGGGGGCTGCTGGGCGGCGCGTTGCTGCTGCTGGGCCTGGCCGGTGCCTGGCTGGGCCAGCGCCTGGTCAGCACGCTGGCCCTGACGGCGCAGGCCCGCGATTGGGTGGCGGTGCCGGCCCAACTGCAGGGCTGGCAGGTGACGCGCGCCAGCGGCGGCATCCGGCCGCTGCCCGGCGCACTGCCGGTGCAGGCGCTGCAGGCCCGCTACCGTTATGTGCTGGCCGACCAGCCTTACCTCGGTGACCAGGTGGCCACCGCCGCCTTGCGCGACAACTTCTCGGACCGCCACCGCGACCGCATCGCGGCCCTGCTGCGCGAGGCCGATGCCAACGCCGGCCGCTTGACGGTCTGGGTCGATCCGGCCCAGCCCGGGCGCGCGCTGATCGACCGCCGCCTGCCGGTGGCGTCCTGCACCTTTCTGGCGCTGGGCCTGCTGTTCCCCTGCGGGCTGGCCAGCCTGGTGGTCTTGTCCCAGGGCCTGGCTTGGGGCCGCCGGGCCGCCGGCCGCGACCTGCGCCCGCTGGCGCTGCCGATGTGGGCCCTGCTGCACGCGCTGCCGGCGCTGCCCATCGTGCTGCTGGCCACGCCCGGTGACATCGGCCTGGGCAATGCGGTGGCGCTGGGCCTGCTGGGCGTTCTTGGCCTGCTGGGGCTGCTGGGGCTGCTGAGGGCCGGCGGCCGGTTGGCGGTAGCCCCGGGCGGGTAAAAATTTGTCGCCGTGGCGACTGTCATGTGGCAAGTGCTATCTTGCAGCCTGGGCGGCCGGTGTTTTCCGAGGTAGCCGCCCGAAACTGCCATCGGTCCTGCCGCGAAGGGCATGCCATGAAGTCTTTACAAGCTGATGATGTGCTGCCCCCTGCCTTGCACGGCAAGCTGCTCTACATCGAGGACGAACCCGTCACCGTGGCAGTGGTGCGCGGCCTGTTGCAGGCCCACCCCGGGGTGGCGTTGCTGCACACCGCCAGCGGCATGGAGGGGGTGCGGCTGGCCCAGGCCGAGCGGCCTGATTTTGTGCTGCTCGACATGCACCTGCCCGACATCGGCGGGCTGGAGGTGGTGCGCCGGCTCAATGCCCAGATCGCTGATCGCAGCCTGCGCCTGACCATCCTCACCGGTGATCGCCTGACGATGGACGTCATCAAGGCGATGAGCCTGGGCGCCTTTGAGTACTGGACCAAGCCGCTGGACAGCCGGGTTTTCGAGGCCGGCCTGCGCCGGGCCCTCACCGGCAAGCGGGCCGACCCGGCGCGCACCCTGGCGCTGCCGCGCGGCTGGGCCGCCGAGGCCGAGTGAGGTGCCAGCCTCAGGCGCCGTCCAGCGCCAGCAGCACCGCCTGCGCAATCGCCAGGCTGGCGGTCAGGCCGGGCGATTCGATGCCAAACAGGTTGACCAGGCCGGGCACACCGTGCCATGCCGGCCCGTCGATGCGGAAGTCGGCCGCCGGCTGGCCCGGCCCGCTGATCTTGGGCCGCACGCCGGCATAGGCCGGCTGCAGCGCGCCTGCGGGCAGGCCGGGCCAGTAGCGCCGCACCTCGGCCTCGAAGCCCGCTGCGTCAGTGGCGTCCACCCGGTAGTCCACCGCGTCCACCCATTGGAAGCTGGGGCCGAAGCGGGCCTGGCCGCCCAGGTCCAGCGTCAGGTGCACGCCCAGGTGACCACTTTGGCCGGGCGCGGGGTAGACCAGGCGAGAGAACGGTGCCCGGCCATTGAGCGTGAAGTAGCAGCCCTTGGCCAGGTAGTCTTGCGGCAGTTTGTCGGCCACCAGGCCGTCGATCCGCCGGGCCAGGGCCGGCGCCCCCAGGCCGGCGCTGTTGACCACCTGGCGCGCCCGCAGCCAGCTCTCGGGCTGTTGCAGGCTGGCGCCGCCCACCGCCAATTCGATGCCCTGGGCAGTGATGCGGCCGCCGTGCACCGCTGTGCACAGCGCCAGCGCCGCACCGCAGCGCTCGGCGTCGCCCAGCAAGGACAGCATCAGCGCGTGGCTGTCGATGATGCCGGTGGACGGCGACAGCAGCGCGCCCACGCAGGCCAGTGCGGGCTCCAGCGCGCGGGCCTGGGCAGCGCTCAGGGCTTGCAGGTCGGGCACGCCGTTGGCGGCGGCGGTGGCTTGCAGCCTGTCCAGGGCCGGCAGCTCATCCGGCTGGGTGGCGACGATCAGCTTGCCGCAGCGCCGGTGCGCCACGCCGTGGCTGGCGCAGTGGGCGTAGAGCAACTGCTTGCCCTGCACGCACAAGCGGGCCCGCAGCGAGCCGGTGGGGTAGTAGAGGCCGGCGTGGATGACCTCGCTGTTGCGGGCGCTGGTGACGCTGCCGAAGTGGCTCTCGGCCTCCAGCACCACCACCTCCAGGCCGGCCTGGGCC
>JANLZT010000464.1:0-1904 GCA_031366465.1 Betaproteobacteria bacterium
CGTCTTCATCGACAGCGCATGGATTTGGGCCCGCATTCTATCGCCGAGGGCGGTGTAAACCCTTTGGTGGCGGGCCACCCGACTGCGGCCGTCAAAGTCAGGCGAGACGATGGTGGCAAAGAAATGCCGGCCGTCACCCTCCACTTCCACATGGTCGCAGGCCAGGCCGGCGGCAATGAAGCCGCGCACATCTTCAGCAGTGGGATCAGACATGGGATGAATTATCGCCGAGCACGCTGACCACCCGGGGCCAGGTCAAGGCCGGAGTTTGTAGCCGATCTTCAGCAAGCGCAGCGCGATGGCCGAGACCACCAGGAAGCTGCTGCCGACGATGCCCAGGCTGAGCCAGGGCGACACGTCGCTGGTGCCAAAGAAGCCGCGTCGGAAGCCGTCGATCATGTAGAAAAACGGGTTCAGGTGGCTGGCCCGCTGCCAGAAGTTCGGCAACGAATGCACCGAGTAGAAGACGCCCGACAAAAACGTCATCGGCATGATGACAAAGTTCTGGAAGCCGGCCATCTGGTCGAATTTTTCGGCCCACAGCCCGGCGATCAGGCCCAGTGCGCCCAGCATGCCCGAGCCCAGCACCGCAAAGGCAATCATCCACAGCGGCTGGTTCAATGCCGGCGGCGCAAACCATACCGTCACCAGAAACACCCCCAGCCCCACCACCAGCCCGCGCACCATGCTGGCACCCACATAGGCCACGAACCAGGCCCAATGCGACAGCGGCGAGACCAGCAAGAACACCAGGTTGCCGGTGATCTTGCTCTGGATCAGGCTGCTGGAACTGTTGGCAAAGCTGTTCTGCAGCACGCTCATCATCACCAGGCCGGGGATCAAGAAGCTGGTGTAGCCCACGCCCTTGAACACCTCCACCCGGCCCTCCAGCACATGGCCGAAGATCAGCAGATACATCACCGCCGTGAGCACCGGTGCGGCCACGGTCTGGAAGCTGACCTTCCAGAAGCGCAGCACCTCTTTCTGGAACAGCGTGCGCGCGCCCGCCAGCCGGATCATGCGGCCACCTTGCTGCTGCTGCCGGCGCCGGCCGGGGCGGCCTGCATGATCTCCAGGAACACATCCTCCAGGTCGGCGCGGCCGATCTCCAGGTCTTCAACCTTGACACCGGCCTGGCGCAGCGCGGCCAACTGGCGCTCGACCTCGGCCGCATCGTGGGCCTTCAGTTGCACGATGCGGCCGGTGATGCGGGCCAGCGGCAACAGCGCGGCCGGCACGACCTGGTCGGTCTTGAAGCGCAGCATGGTGCTGGCGCTGGCCGAGAGCAGGCTGGCGGTGCGGTCCAGCGCCACCAGTTGGCCTTGGCGCAGCATGCCGATGCGGTGGCACAGGGCCTCGGCTTCTTCAAGGTAATGGGTGGTCAGCAGCACGGTGTGGCCTTGGCGGTTGAGCCGGGCGATGAAGGCCCACAGGGTCTGGCGCAACTCGACATCGACACCGGCGGTGGGCTCATCCAGCACGATCACCGGCGGCTTGTGCACCAGGGCCTGGGCCACCAGCACCCGGCGCTTCATGCCGCCCGACAGCTGCCGCATATTGGCGTCGGCCTTGTCGGCCAGGCCCAGCTCGGCCAGCAGCTCGTCGATCCAGGCATCGTTGCGGCGCACGCCAAAGTAGCCGCTCTGGATGCGCAAGGCCTCGCGCACCGAGAAGAAGGGGTCGAACACCAGCTCTTGCGGCACGATGCCCAGGGATTTACGGGCCGCCGCAACGTCGCGCTGCACATCGTGGCCCATCACCGTCACCCGCCCGCTGCTGGGCCGCGTCAAGCCCGCCAGGATCGAGATCAGCGTGGTCTTGCCCGCGCCATTGGGGCCGAGCAGGCCAAAGAACTCGCCTTGCGGGATGTCGAAGGACACCCCATCGAGCGCGCGAAAACTGCC
>JANLZT010000472.1:0-13985 GCA_031366465.1 Betaproteobacteria bacterium
GCGATCACGCTCGAAGGCCATCGACGGGATCGCACCCATCAGGCCGGCGGTGTAGGGATGGGCCGGCCGGTGGATCACGTCGGCCACCGGGCCGATCTCGACGATGCGCCCGGCGTACATCACCGCCACCCGGTCACAGGCCTCGGCGATCACGCCCATGTCGTGGGTGATCAGCATCACCGCCGCGCCTTGCTGCCGGGCGCCTTGCTGGAGCAGCGCAATGATCTGGGCCTGGATCGACACGTCCAGCGCGGTGGTCGGCTCGTCGGCCACGATCAGCTCGGGCTGGGCCGCCAGCGCCAGCGCGATCACCACCCGCTGGCGCATGCCGCCCGAGAACTGGTGCGGGTACTGATCGATGCGCTGCTCGGCCGCCGCGATGCCAGTCTGCAGCAGCAGCGCAATGGCGCGTTGACGGGCCTGTCGCGCATCGAGTTGCAGGTGCACCTGGATCGTCTCGATGAGTTGCCGGCCGACGCTGTAGAGCGGGTTCAGCGAGGTCAGCGGGTCTTGAAAGATCGCGCCGATGCGACGGCCGCGGATCTTGCGCATCGCCTCCGCGCCCAGGTTGTCGATGCGCTGGCCGGCCAGCAGGATCTCGCCGCCGGCCACCCGGCCCGGTGGTTCGAGCAGGCCGATGATGGCCGCGCCAGTGAGCGACTTGCCCGCGCCCGATTCGCCCACCACGCCCAGGATCTCACCGGGCGCGATGGTCAAGGACACATCGTCCAACGCCAGCAGCGTGCCGCGCCGCGTCGGGAACTCGACGCGCAGGTGTTTGACCTCCAGCAAGGGTGTTGCCATGCCGGCCTCGCCCCTCAATGCAATCGAGGATTGAGCGCATCGCGCAGCCAATCCCCCAGCAGGTTCACGCTCAAGGAAATCATCACCAGCACCGCCCCAGGGAAGACCGTGATCCACCACTCGCCTGAGAAAAGAAAATCCTGACCGACGCGGATCAGCGTGCCCAGCGACGGCGACGTGGGCGGCACCCCCACCCCCAGAAAGGACAGCGTGGCCTCGGTGATGATGGCCGCCGCGATCTGGATGGTGGCCAGCACCAGCACCGGCCCCAGCACATTGGGCAGCACATGCCGCCGCATGATGCGCAGCGGCGCGACGCCGATCACCCGCGCGGCCTGCACATACTCCTTCTGCCGCTCCACCAGGGTGGACCCGCGCACGGTGCGGGCGTACTGCACCCAGCCGGTCAGTGAGATCGCCAGGATCAGCACCAAAAAGGCCAACTGCTCGGTGGCCTGCGGGTAGAGAGCCCGGCCCACGCCGTCGATCAGCAGCGCGATCAGGATTGCCGGGAAGGACAGCATCACATCGCACACCCGCATGATGAAAGCGTCGATGCGGCCACCCGCAAAGCCGGCCAGCAAGCCCAGCGCCACGCCCACCCCCATCGACAACGCCACCGCAGCCAGGCCGACAAACAGCGAGATGCGGGCGCCGTACATCAGTGCCGACAAGATGTCGCGGCCCTGGTCGTCGGTGCCCAGCAGGTATTGGGCCTTGCCTTCGTCCAGCCAGGCCGGCGGCAGTCGGGCATCGGCCAGCGACAGTGTGGCCAGGTCCAACGGGTTGTGCGGCGCGATCCAGTGGGCCCCCAGCGCACAAACAATGCAGACTGCCGCGATCACCGCTGCCACGATGGCCATCGGCGAGTGCTTGAAGCTGTACCAGACGTCACCATCCAGAAAACGCGCCAAAGCGCTGGCCGGTTTCACTGCGCTGGGCACGGCATCAATGGCCCGCCGCACTGCGCTCGATGCGCAGGCGCGGGTCCACCGCAAAGTACAGTAAATCCACGGCCAGATTGATGGCCACGAAGATCAGCGCAATCAGGCAGAGGTAGGCCGCCATCACCGGGATGTCGGCAAACTGCACCGCCTGGATGAACAGCAATCCCATGCCAGGCCACTGGAACACTGTCTCGGTGACGATCGCAAAGGCGATGATGCCGCCCAGTTGCAGGCCGGCGATGGTGATCACCGGCACCAGCGTGTTCTTCAGGGCGTGGCCGAAGTACACCCGCCGATCAGGCAGGCCCCGGGCCTTGGCAAATTTGATGTAGTCGGTGCGCAGCACTTCCAGCATCTCGCTGCGCACCAGGCGCAGGATCAGCGCCATCGGGAACAGCGACAGCGTGAGGGCCGGCAATAGCAAATGGCGCAGCCCATCGAGCGTGAGCAAACCCGTGGTGAAGGGCCCGAGCGCCACCACCTCACCCCGGCCAAAGCTCGGCAGCCACTTGAGCAGCACCGCAAAAATCAAGATCAGCAGGATGCCGATCAAAAAATTGGGCAGGGACACCCCCAGCAAGGACCCCGTCATCACCCACTGCGACAAAAAACTGCCCCGCCGCAGCGCCGCAAACACGCCCAGTGGGATGCCCACCGCCAGCCCGATCAAGGCTGCTACCGCCGCCAGTTCAAGGGTGGCTGGGAATCGCTCGGCAATCAGCGCGGAAACCTTGCGCCCCTGGCGCAGGCTGATGCCGAACTCACCCTGCACTGCATTGCCGATGAAGCGCGCGAACTGGACCAGTGACGGTTGGTCCAGGCCGAGATCGGACCGTAGTTGAGCGCGCTGCTGCTGCGTGGCGTCCTGCCCCAACAAGTTGGTGACCGGATCGCCAACAAACTGGAACAGCACAAACGCGGTGAAAGCCACCACCAGCATCACGATGAGCGCCTGAAAGGCGCGGCGCAGTAGAAAGGCGAGCATGCAGCGGGTGAGGGCAATCCATCCAATCGACGCCACAGCCAGCATGCACTGCGCACCAAACCAATCAACCGCAGGGCGGCCAATGCAAATTCTGGCCTGCGGCGCGGGCCCAGCGCCAACGGGGTAACACCCGGTTCGGCAGGCGATTCACCCTGGGCTGTAGATCTGGCCGCACGGTGAACGCCACCCACGCGGCGGGCCTGGGGCAACCACAAACACCTGGCCCAATGGCAACGGGCCGCATTCTTGCGAATGCGGCCCGCCTTGATCAAGTCTGGACTGCTTGCGCTACCCCAGCAGGGCTGGCGACTACGCGTCCAGACTCATCAACTTACTTGGTGCCTTCGCCGCCGGTCTTGGCGCCGGACTTGGTGGCGGTAGCGGCTTCTTTCTTGACGTCGGCGCGGGCCTTGGTCGACTTGCCTTCGGGCGAGGCGCTGCCTTCACCCTTGACCACGGCGCCCGACTTCTCGGCGGCAGCGGCTTCCTTCTTGACTTCGGCGCGAGCCTTGGTCGACTTGCCTTCGGGCGAGGCGCTACCTTCACCCTTGACCGTCTTGCCAGCCTTGTTGGCCGATGCGGCCTCGGCCTTGACTTCGGCGCGGGTGGCTTGAGCGAACACCGGTGCCACAGCGAATTGGGCCAGAACGGCGATCAGAGCGATTTTCTTGAACATGAGCAGACTCCTTGGTGGGATTTGACAGACACATCGGCAGCTTGAGGCGCCCGCCGATGAGGTGGGCAGCAAGCGATCAGGGGTAAAAATCCCTCGGGCCAGCACCCTGGAGGTGACAACCCATCGGGCCTGATTACCACGCCGGCCCAGGAAAAAAGCCCGGACCATCCCTTCACGCTTGACGCAACAGTTCGGTTTACAGCGCCGAAAAATTCCACCGCCCGGCCCACGGGGATGGAAGGGCTGCATTCAGCCTCAGCAACGAAAAAGGGCCACCCGAAGATGGCCCCTTGCTCAAACAACCCTGTGGAGGGCCGTTCGATCAGAAGGCGTGCTTGACGCCAAAGTCGTAGCCCTGCTTCTCGGTAGCAGCCTTGCTATTCGAGGCAAAGTCAGCATAGAGCGTGGTGCGCTTTGACAGCGCATAGTGGTAGCCCAGCGCCCAGCCTTGCACGGTCTTGACGTCATTGACCTTGACATCGACCACCGCTGCACGCAACTCGGCTTGGCCCATCGGGGCCGACACGGCCAGCGTCCACGATTTTGCCGACTGGTTGGCGGCGGTAGTGCCAGAACCCAGGAAGCCCCACAGCTTGACAGCGCCCAGGTCATACTGGGTGTTGAACGAGGTCCACTTCTGGCCATCGGTACCCGGCGCGGCATAGCCGATGCGGATAGCAAACGGGCCGGCAGCGTAAGAAGCGCCACCGCTGACCGGACGCTTGCTGCAAGCGCCGAAGGTCACGCCAGAGATCAAGCCGTTCACGTCAGGCTTGCTCAGCCCGGTCGGGCCACAGTTGCCGTTCGACTCGGCAATTTGACCGGTGAACGAGAAGCCACTCATATTGGGTGAGTTGTAGGTGATGGAGTTGTTCACGTTGGTGAACGTGCTGTCACCGGCGCGCATGGCAGCAACGGTCAAGGTGGCAGCGACCGTGTCCCAGCCCCACGGGTCACCCATCAATTCGCCGTGGAAGAATGCACCGTTGTACTCACGGCCCAAACGAACCTCACCCCAGCCGCCGCGCAGGCCGACATAGGACCGACCTTGCCACAGCGTCACCGGCGTGCCATTGGCACTCGTTGCACCAGCGCCACCGTTGAGCACGCCGTTGTTCGGCGTGTAGCGGTTTTCGAGCTGGAAGAAGGCAGCAGAGCCACCGCCCAGATCCTCAACGCCGCGGAAGCCCAGGCGTGAACTGGCACCTTGCGACATGCGCTTGGCAGCGCTGCCGATGTCCTTGCCCATGTTGGCGTCGATCAGACCGTACAGGGTCACCGACGATTGGGCCGAGGCCACACCAGCGAAAGCGCCGAAAACGGCAAGCGCGAGTAGAGACTTTTTCATTGCAACTATCTCCTAGGTTTAACAAGAGGTCCCGATCCCGTAGAAACCCTCGCACCAGGAGCGGTGGGGGCCGGTCAGGCCAACCTCCTCATCGGAAGTTGCTGCTATTGCACCAGACGACCGGCCGCATGGCAAAGAAACCGGGGCAAATTGCCGCTGATCTGTTGCCCCACTACAACGAAGGGCGGTCAGCCTCACTTTGATATCCTCGTCGCCATGATCGCAGCCGATAGCTTGCTGGCCAGTGTCGACCTGGCCTTGCGCACCCTCAGCGGCAGCGCTGGGGCTGGCCGGCCCATGCCGCAAGCCGCGGGCGCGCAGGCGGCCGACAGCCTGACGCCCAGTGAGCGGCGTTTGTCCGGGGCGCTGATGAGGGTCAACCATGTGGGTGAGGTGTGCGCCCAGGCCCTCTACGCCGCGCAGGCCCTGACCGCACGCACGCCGGCACTGCGAGCCCAGATGCAGGCGGCCGGCCGCGAGGAGGCCGACCACCTGGCATGGACTGAGCGCCGACTGGCTGAACTCGGTGATCGGACCAGTTTGCTCAATCCACTTTGGTATGCCGGCGCGTTTGCCATCGGCCTGGTGGCCGGCCGCGCCGGTGACCGCATCAGCCTGGGGTTTGTGGTCGAGACCGAGCGGCAGGTCGAGCAGCACCTGGCAAGCCACCTGGAGCGCCTGCCAGCCCATGACCTGGCCTCTCGCGCGGTGGTGTTGCAGATGCGTGACGACGAAGCCCGGCATGCCGAAGCGGCGCTGCAGGCCGGCGCCGCCACGATGCCTGCTGCTGTTCGGTGGTTGATGCGCCGTTCGGCCCGTTTGATGACATCGCTTGCTCACCACCTCTGAAGCTGAACCGCCGACGCCGCCCGGCGTGCGGCCAGGCTCTTCAGTCAGCGATGATTTCGTGGGATGTGGTGATCGCAGCAGTCTTGCCCAGCATGATCGTGGCCGAACAATATTTTTCGTGCGACAAGGCAATCGCACGCGCCACCACGTTGTCAACGAGATTGCGGCCGCGCACCGTGAAATGCAGGTTGATGCGGGTGAACACCTTGGGGTCGGTTTCTGCCCTGTCGGCCTGTACCTTGAGCTCGCAACCCGTCACCGCGTGTCGACCGCGCTTGAGGATCAGCACCACGTCATAGGCGGTGCAAGCCCCGGCGCCGGCCAGCAAAGTCTCCATCGGGCGCGGTGCCAGGTTGCGGCCGCCGCCGTCGGCAGCGCCGTCCATCGTGATCAGGTGGCCGCTGCCGGTCTCGGCCACAAAGCCCATGCCGCTGCCAGGCAGCCAATGAATCGTGCATTCCATGGTGATTTCTCCGGGTGCTGGCACCCCTGAATGCCCCAAGCCGAGGCGTTGAGATCCGGACTTTGCCCCGAATGTGTGCAAACGCGCCTCAGGCCCTGGAGCGCACACCCTAGACCGGGTGGCCAGCATGATATTGCGGCGCAACATCACCGGCGCTAGACTGACGAATGGGCGTTGCGCGTTGAGCGTCTCGCCACCAGATTCTGCTGGCAATGCCGTGCAAGTTGTCTCCTCCACCTCCTCCATTGGTGGATTCAGCCCGGGGCGCGAGCCTCGGGCTTTTTTCTGCCCGCCCGGCGGCGGTGGGCCCGGCAGGCCAGTTGCCACGGGTCACAGAGCGGGACGTCGCGGCTATCATCCGCCGCCCTGCCTGCCACCTGTCCGCCTTGCTGGAAGCGTCCGAGATGCCCCGCGCCACTGCCCCCCGGCCCGACTACTTGAAGAAAATCCTGACGGCGCGGGTCTATGACGTGGCGATTGAGTCGCCGCTTGAGGTCGCGCGCAGCCTGTCGCGCCGGGTCGGCAACCAGGTGCTGCTCAAGCGCGAAGACCAGCAACCCGTTTTCAGTTTCAAGCTGCGCGGTGCCTACAACAAGATGGTCCACCTGCCGGCCGACCAACTGGCGCGTGGCGTGATCTGTGCGTCTGCCGGCAACCACGCCCAGGGCGTCGCGCTGTCGGCCAAGAAGCTGGGCTGCCGCGCGGTGATCGTGATGCCGGTGACCACGCCCAAGCTCAAGATCGACGCCGTGCTGGCCTTGGGCGGCGAGGTGGTTCTGCAGGGCGACAGCTACAGCGATGCCTACGGCCATGCGCTCGAACTTCAGGCCGCGCAGGGCTTGACTTTCGTGCACCCTTTCGACGACCCGGACGTGATCGCCGGCCAGGGCACGATCGCGATGGAGATACTGCGCCAGCACCAGGGGCCGCTGGACGCAATTTTTGTGGCCGTCGGCGGCGGCGGCTTGATCTCCGGCGTGGCGGTCTACATCAAGGCGGTGCGGCCCGAGATCAAGGTCATCGGCGTGCAGACCCGGGATTCAGACGCCATGCTGCGCTCGGTCAAGGCCGGCAAACGGGTGACGCTGAGCGATGTCGGGCTGTTCGCAGACGGCACGGCCGTCAAGCTTGTCGGCGAAGAAACATTTCGCATCACCCGCAAGTGGGTCGATGACTTTGTGGTGGTCGACACCGACGAAGTGTGCGCCGCCATCAAGGACGTGTTTCTCGACACCCGCAGCATCCTGGAGCCCTCGGGAGCGATGGGCGTGGCCGCGATCAAGCAGTACGCGGCCCAGCACAAGCTCAAGGGCAAGACCTTGGTGGCCATCACCTGCGGCGCCAACATGAACTTCGACCGCCTGCGCTTTGTGGCCGAGCGGGCCGAGTTGGGGGAACAGCGTGAAGCCCTGTTTGCGGTGACCATTCCTGAGGAGCGCGGCTCGTTCAAGCGCTTTTGCGCCCTGATCGGGCCGCGGGCTGTGACCGAGTTCAACTACCGCATCTCGGAGGCAGCGCAGGCCCATGTTTTTGTGGGCCTCGCCATCGCCAAGCGCGAAGAAGCCGACAGGATCGAACGCAATTTTGTTCGCCATGGCTATGCCACCGTCAACCTCACCGACGACGAGATGGCCAAGGAACATGTCCGGCACATGGTGGGAGGCCGGTCGGCACTGGCTGCCGACGAGCGCTTGTTCCGGTTCGTGTTCCCTGAGCGCCCGGGCGCCTTGATGCGGTTTCTCTCCAGCCTGAACCCGGGCTGGAACATCAGCCTGTTTCACTACCGCAACCAGGGCGCCGACCACGGCCGCATCCTGGTCGGCATCCAGGTGCCCCGGCAGGACGACCAAGCCTTCAAGGCCTTTTTGAACGATTTGGCCTACCCCTGTGTCGAGGAAACCGGCAACCCCGTGTATCAGTTGTTCCTGCGCTGATCGGCGCTGCCTACACTGGCAGCCATGTCGTTGATCGCCTCTACCGCCAGCCCCTTGTTGCAGCAGGCCCTGCAAAGCAAGTTGCACCGTCACGACCGGGCCTCCGGCGGCATGGGCGAACTCGAACCCGTGGCGGTTCGGCTGGGCCTGTTGCAGCACTCGCTCAAGCCCCGCTTCCGAGAGCCGCAACTGGTGATCTTCGCGGCCGACCATGGATTGGCAGTTGACGGCATCCATGCCGGGCCAGGCTGCCAAACCGATGAACTGGTCAGCCAGGTGCTGGCCAACCAGCATCCGATCTCGGCGCTGGCTCGGCTGCAGGGCATGTCGCTGTCGGTGGTGGACTGCGGCGTGGCCAGCAAGCTGCCCGCCCACGAGCGTCTGATCCAACGCAAGATCGCCCACGGCACCCGCAACGCCCGGGTTGGCAACGCGATGAGCCTGGAGCAGGCCCATGCGGCCATACGCGCCGGCATGGAGATCGGTGACAACCTGCGTGGCAACCTGGTGGCCTGCGCCGGGCTGGGGGTGGGCTCGCACGAGAGCGCGGCGCTGGTGCTGTCACGCCTGACCGACACCCCCGTGCGTGAGCTGGTGACCAGCGGCCCGCGCATGAACCCCGAGTTGCTGGCCCACCTGATGATGGTGGTGCAAGGTGCCCAGGGCCGCCACCGTGAGCTGACCGACGCGGTCGAGGTGCTGGCGGCCTTTGGCGGCTTTGAGACCGCCGTGATGGTGGGCACCATGCTGGTGGCTGCCAGCAAGCGCCATCTCATCATGGTGGACGGCATCGCTGCCTGCGCGGCCTTGCTGGTGGCTTCCCGCATCGCCGAATCGGTGATCGACTACTGCGTGTTCAGCCGCAGCCAGACCCATCACGGGCTGGACCGCGCCCTGTCACTGTTCCAGGTCCACGCGCTGCTGGAGTTGAAGCTCGATGCGATCGACGGCACCGGGTCTTGCTTGTGCTGGCCGCTGATCAACAGCGCGGCAGCCCTGCTGACCGACCTCGACGACACCGATGACGCCTCGCAACCCCTGGGCATCGACCCGCCGGTGGTTCAAAGCCTGTACGACCCGAGCAACCCGACCATCCCAGGCCTGCCTTGATGCCCGTCGGCCGACCGCAGGCAAAAAAGCCGCCCTGGGGCGGCTTGGTCTTTGCAGGGCCGGGATCAGGCCGAGAAGCTTGATCCGCAGCCGCAGGTGGTGGTCGCGTTCGGGTTCTTGATAACGAACTGCGCGCCCTGCAGGTCTTCCTTGTAGTCGATCTCGGCGCCGGCCAGGTACTGCAGGCTCATCGCGTCGATCAACAGCGTGACGCCGTTCTTGCTCATCTGGGTGTCGTCCTCGTTGACCACCTCGTCGAAGGTGAAGCCGTACTGGAAGCCCGAGCAGCCGCCGCCTTGCACGAACACCCGCAACTTCAGGTCAGGATTGCCTTCTTCGGCCACCAGATCAGCCACCTTGGCGGCGGCGCTGTCGGTGAAGACCAGCGGCACGGGCATCTCAAAGGCTTCAGCGGGCAAGTTCTCGGCTACGGCGTTCATGGATTCTCCATTCAGGATTGTTGCCCACCAGGGCACCGGGCCGCTCCAAGAGCCAGAGCCGGCACGGCAAACATCTTTGATTTTCCACCGATATCGGTGCGGGCGGGTTTGCCCTTGCGCCGAATCCGGTCTTGCCGGCTGGATGTGCCATGCAAAAGGGCCGCCTTGAGGCAGCCCTTCCGCAAAACCCGGCGGCGCGGTAGGTCAGCGCTTGCTGAACTGCTTGCGGCGGCGCGCACCGTGCAGGCCAACCTTCTTGCGCTCCACCTCGCGCGCATCGCGGGTGACGAAGCCGGCGCGGCTCAGATCAGGCTTGAGCGTGGCGTCATAGTCGATCAGCGCACGCGTGATGCCGTGGCGAACCGCACCCGCCTGGCCGGACTCACCCCCGCCGCGCACATTGACCTTGATGTCGAAGGCCAGTTCGTTGTTCGTCAGCAGCAGCGGCTGCTTGACGATCATGATCGAGGTCTGGCGGCCGAAGTAGTCACCCACCTGTTTGCCGTTGACCACGATCTGGCCTTCACCCCGCTTGATGAACACGCGGGCCACCGACGATTTGCGGCGGCCGGTGCCGTAGTTCCAATTACCGATCATCACCGCTCCTTAGATTTCCAGCGCTGGAATTTGCAGCACTTTGGGCTGCTGGGCGGTGTGCGGGTGCGAACCACCGGCATACACCTTCAGCTTCTTGATCATCGCGTAGCCCAGCGGGCCCTTGGGTAGCATGCCCTTGACCGCCTTCTCGAGCGCGCGGCCGGGGTGCTTGGCCTGCATGTCCTTGAAGGTGGTGGCATGGATGCCACCCGGGTGGCCGGAATGCCGGTAATACACCTTGTCGTCGGCCTTGTTGCCGGTGACACGGATTTTGTCGGCATTGACGACGATGATGAAATCACCGGTATCGACGTGAGGCGTGTAAATGGCCTTGTGCTTGCCGCGCAAACGGAGTGCCACTTCGCTGGCAACACGTCCGAGCACCTTGTCGGTGGCATCAAGCACAAACCACTCGTGCGTCACCTCGGCCGGTTTGGCGCTGAAGGTCTTCATGAGGGTCTTTCGGTTTGGGCCGGCATCCGCTGTGAATGCCGTACCGCCAATGGCTATCGCGTGCGCTGCACACTGCACCGGTCTCGATCTCGGAACCGCTTATCAGGGCGGCCTCTCAAACATCAACCAAACAGTGCCTGACAAGCAGGCCCCTCGGGTGACCTCCGCAGTCAGGAGGGCCACAAGGCCACGCACCACCTCGCCATTCTTGAGGTGAGCCGATGATTATAGCCTGCACTGTCTTTGACCGGCCAGGCCAGCGTACGGTCGCTGCGAGTGGCCCGCTTTCACAGTGCGCGTATTCGCCAAAAGGCCATGTCGCCTGGCTTAGGATCAGGGTTTTTACCCATCCCGAAAGATCCCATGACCGCAACGCCGCCTGGCACCCCGCATGGCCCGCCAGTGCCCGATAGCGCCGATTCGGCCCTGGCGAGCGGGCCCGCCAAGCCGTCGGCCGCAACGTCGGCAGCCGCCTGGGTGCCCATCCGAAGCCTGGCGGCAAGCGACCGCGCCGACATCCTGGCGCATCTGCTGGGGCTGTCCGGCCGGGATCGCTACCTGCGATTCGGCTACGCCGCTACCGATGATCAGATTTCGCGCTACGTCGACGGCCTGAACTTCGAGCGCGACGAGGTGTTCGGCATCTTCAACCGGCGCCTGGCACTGATTGCGTTGGCCCATCTGGCCTGCCCCGACAGCCCGGAACGCGACAAGCCCATCGCCGAATTTGGCGGGTCGGTGTCCGAACATGCCCGCGGAAGGGGCTACGGCGCACGGCTGTTCGAGCATGCGATGTTGCATGCGCGCAACCGTGGCCTGAACTCGCTGTTTATCCACGCACTGAGCGAGAACACCGCCATGCTCAAGATCGCCCGCCACGCCGGCGCCGTGGTGGAGCGCGCCGGCAGCGAGTCGGACGCTTACCTGCAACTGCCCCATGACACCGTGGCCTCTCAGGTTGAGCAATGGGTGGGGCAGCGCGCTGCGGCCATCGACTACACGCTCAAGCAGCAAGCCCAGGTGATGGACGGCCTGATCGACACCCTTGGCGAAGTCAAGGCCGGCCTGGGCAAGCTCACCGGCAAGTCGGCCGAAGACTGAGTTCTGCCAACAAACGGATTAACCGACAATTTTTCACGATCTGGCGAGATCGGGCAATTTTCAACACGGATGCAATGACTTACACCCTTGGCCTGGGGGGTCTTGGACTGGGCCGGCCCCCCTGCATGGCGGAGGCGAGCTGCAAGCGCACAAGGTAATATCGCTTCAACCGGCTTTGTCACTTTTGCTTGTTGCCCCCGGATGCCGGTGACAAGCCAGCGCCTTAGATTGCGCCGCAGGGCTCATGCAGCAGTATCTTCCTTGGCTGATCGCCACCGCCGCGCTCCTGATCTTGACTGTGCTCGTAGGCTACGGCCTGTTGCGGCAGTCGCAACGGCCGGCCGCCGGACCGCAACCCTTGCCAGTCGAATGGGATCTGGTCCCCCGGCCGGTCTTCACGGCCGACGAACGCCGCGTCTACCGTCTGTTGCGTGAGGCGCTGCCCCACCATGTGGTGTTGGCAAAGCTGCCCTTGGTGCGCTTTTGCCAACCCAGTGACCCGCAGCGCATGCGTTATTGGTACGAGTTGCTGGGCGCCATTCATGTGTCGTTTGCCATCTGCAGCGCCAACGGCCGGGTGCTGGCCGCCATCGACCTGAGCTACGACCAGGGCGGCCCGCCCGGCCGCGCCACCCGCATCAAAAAATCGGTGTTGGGCGCCTGCCGGGTGCGCTACCTGCGCTGCCAGGCCGACCACCTGCCCTCGATCCCCGAGCTGCAGTTGCTGGTGCCGCAAGGCAGCTCCTCGTCCAGGGGCCCTCAGCCGGCGCAGGTGACCGGCAGCCCACCCGGTGAGGCCCCGGGGCCGCGGCCGGCCACATCGCGGCGCCGCGAGCGCGCCACGCTGTGGCAGGACTCCACCGCTTTCTCGGATTCCTTCTTTGCGCCCGAGCGCTTTCACGAGCGCAATCCGGTGGAATCGCCCAACTCGATGTTCGGTGATGCGCTGGGGCCGGAGCGGCCGCGCTTCGACCCGCCTGATATGGTGGACGACGATGTCCTCCCGCCCAGCCGCCCGCCGGCCCGTCACTGACGCCTGCTGCCGCCTGCGCCGGCCGAGGCCTTGACCGCCAGCGCGCACCCGTTTGATGCGCTGACCCCACAGGCCATCCTCGACCTGCTGGACGGCGTTGGTGTGCGGGGCGATGGCCGGCTGCTGCAGCTCAACAGCTACGAGAACCGGGTCTTCCAGGTGATGCTGGAGGACGGCGGCGCGGTGGTGGCCAAGTTCTACCGTCCGGCACGCTGGACCGACCTGCAAATCCTCGAAGAACACGGTTTTGCGGCCGAGCTGGCGCTGGCGGAAATACCCGTGGTTGCGCCGCAGCGGCTGGCCAGCGGCCAGACCTTGGCCCAAGCCACGGTGGACGGCCAGGCTTTCCGCATCGCGGTCTACCCGATGCGTTCGGGCCACGGGCCCGAGTTGGATGATCCCGAAACCTTGCGCTGGCTGGGGCGCTTCATCGGCCGCCTGCATGCGGTGGGGGCACAGCAAGGTTTTGAACATCGGCGCCGCCTGGATGCCGCCACCTTTGGCCACGCCGCGATGACGCATTTGCTGGCGCTGGACGTTATCGCGCCCGCGCAGGCACCGGCCTGGCAGGCCAGTTGTGCCCAGGCGCTGCAGGCCGTCGATGCCGCCTTTGCAGCCATCCCCGCCAGCGGCCCGTTGCAGACGCTGCGCCTGCATGGTGATTGCCATCCCGGCAACATCCTGTGGCGTGACGAGGGCGACCGGGGCGGCCCGCACATCGTCGACCTGGACGACGCGGTGACCGGGCCGGCCATCCAGGACCTGTGGATGCTGCTGTCGGGCGAGCGCGAGGCGATGCGCAGCCAGATGTCGGCGGTGCTGCAGGGCTACCGCCAGTTCCGCGATTTCGATGTTCGCGAGCTGGCGCTGATCGAGCCGCTGCGCACCTTGCGCATGGTCCACCACAGCGCCTGGCTGGCCGAGCGCTGGGGCGACCCGGCCTTTCCGGTGGCCTTCCCGTGGTTTGGCACGGCCGCCTATTGGGGCCAGCAGACGATCCAGTTGCGCGAGCAGATCGAGGCGATGGCCGAACCACCGCTCGATCTGGGGCCGGACGAGCGTTGCCTTGACGCCTAAACGCTGAGCAGCCGGGTCACCCGCGCTACATAGGCCGCCGGGTCATCGAGTTGGCCGCCTTCGGCCAGCATCGCCTGGTCAAACACGATCTGGGCCAGATCGTCGAACCCGCTGCTGCCTTGTGGCTCGGCGGCCAGCTTCTTGATCAGCGCATGCTCGGGGTTCACC
>JANLZT010000480.1:0-3936 GCA_031366465.1 Betaproteobacteria bacterium
GCCAGCTACTGGCCCGAGATCCAGCGCATCTGCGACAAACACGGCGTGCTGCTGGTGTCCGACGAGGTGATCTGCGGCTTTGGCCGCACCGGGCAGTGGTTTGGCTGCGAGACCTTCGGCTTCAAGCCTGACCTGATGACCTTCGCCAAGGGCGTGACCAGCGGCTATGTGCCGCTGGGCGGCGTGATGGTGGGTGAGCGCATCGCCCGGGTGCTGATCGAGCAAGGCGGCGAGTTCGAGCACGGCTTCACCTACTCGGGCCACCCGGTGGCCTGCGCGGTGGCGCTGGCCAATATCGGCCTGATCCAGTCGCTGGGCCTGGTGGAGCGGGTGCGCAACGACGTCGGCCCCGGCCTGGCGGCGGCCTTCGCGCTGCTGGCCGAACACCCGTTGGTGGGCGAGGTGCAGACCTGCGGCTTGATGGGCGCGCTGCTGCTGGTCAAGGACAAAGCCCGGCTGACCCCGTTTGACCCGGCATTGGCCATCGGCATGCTCTGCCGCAAGCACTGCTTTGCCAACGGCCTGGTGATGCGCGCGGTAGGCAACCGCATGATCGTGGCGCCGCCGCTGGTGATCACAGCCGCCCAGATCGACGAGCTGGCCGGTTTGATCAAGCACTGCCTGGATCTGACCCTGGCCGACGCGCTGCGCGCCGGCTGGCTGTAACCAGCCCCTCGGCCGGCAAGACGGCCGGCCGGCCTGGATGGCGTCAAAATAAGTCAAGCGAATCGCCCACTCAACCTGGAAGCCACCATGAAAGATCTCCGAGAACGCCTGGCCGCCCAGGGTGTGCACACCCTGGTGGCCCAGTTCACCGACCTGCTGGGCGTGGCGCGTGGCAAGTTTGTGCCGCTGGCCCACCTGGATGACCTGCTGACCGACGGCGTGTCCTTCTCGGGCGGGTCGATCGAGGGCAGCGGCCTGCCGCGTAGCGGGCCAAGGTCTGAATACCGGGCCCGGGGCGCCGCCAGCACGGCCCGCGCCCTGCCCTGGATGCCGGGCTACGCACGGGTGGTCTGCGACGGCTTTGTCGAGGGCGAGCCCTACGAGGCCTGCCCGCGCCAGGTGCTGCGCCGCCAGGTGGCGCGGCTGGCGTCCCGGGGCTGGCATCTGCGCGCCGGCATCGAGCCGGAGTTCTTTTTGCTCAAACGTGCTGGCGGCCAATGGATGCCGGCCGATGAGGCCGACCATTTGCACAAGCCGGCCTACGATCTCAAAAGCCTGCCACGCCAGCGCGAGTTTCTGCAAGAGCTGCAGCATGCCCTGGAGGATTGCGGCCTGGATGTGCTGCAGCTTGACCATGAGGACGCGCGTGGCCAGTTCGAGGTGAACTTCGGCGCTGATGAGGTGCTGGCCAGTGCCGACCATGTGATGCTGTTCAAGCAGGCCGCGCACGCCCTGGCCGAGGCCCGCGGGATGGTGTTTTCGATGATGCCCCGGCCCTTTGCCAACCAGCCCGGCAGCGGCATGCATTTCCATGTGGCACTGTGGTCGGGCACCTTGCTGGACCGGCATGGCAACAGTCGCAATCTGTTTGTGCCGCACCGGGCCGACGGCTCGGTCGACCTGGCCGGTTACCTGTCGCCGTTGGGCCGGCAGTTTGCGGCCGGCGTGCTGGCCCATTCGGCCGCCCTGTGCGCGATTGCCACGCCCACCGTCAACAGCTTCAAACGCCAGGTGGTCGGCCATGCCGGCACCGTCACAGGCTGGGCCGCCACGGCCATCGCCCAGGGCCCCAGCAACCGCACCGCCTTGCTGCGCACCCTGCACGGCTGCTTCGAGTGGCGCCTGCCCGATGCCAGCACCAACCCCTACCTGGCCGGCGCGGCGCTGATCGCCGCCGGGCTGGACGGCATCGAACGCCAACTGGTGCTGCCCGCCGACGTCAGCGACGATCTGTTTGCACTCAGCCCGGCGCAGATCGCCGCGCTGGGCATCCAGTCCCTGCCGCATCATCTGGGCGAGGCGCTGGACGCACTGGCCCAGGACGAGGTGATCCATGCCGCGCTGGGGCCAGTGCTGACCGGCCAGTTCCTGCAACTCAAGCGGGCCGAGTTCGACGCCCACGCCCACCATGTCAGTGATTGGGAGCTGCAGCGCTATGCCGCGGCTTACTGATCCCCAGCGCAGCCCGCAGCCCGGGTGACGCAGCCCGACCGGCGCGCACCGCCGCTGCTGGCCTACGCCTGCCTGGCCGGCAGCATGGCGTTGGTGGGCGGCTATGTGGGGCTGTCCAAGCTGCTGGTGGCCAGCCTGCCGCTGTTTCTGCTGGCCTGGTTGCGTTTTGGCATTGGCGCAGTGGCCATGCTGGGCTGGGTGCGGCGCGCGCCGGGCGAGCCAGCCCTCACAGCGCCAGAGCGCCGGTGGTTGTTCTGGCAAAGCTTTCTCGGCAACTTCCTGTTTTCGATCTGCATGTTGTCCGGCGTGGCCTTGACCTCGGCGCTGTCGGCTGGTGTGGTGATGGCGGCCCTGCCGGCAACGGTGGCGCTGCTGGCGCGCTGGTGGCTGGGGGAGCGCATCCCGCCGCGCATCCGCTGGGCGATTGCCTGCGCGGCAATCGGCATCACCGTGCTGGCTCTGGCCCGTGCGCCGGCCGGCGTGGCCACCGCCCCTGCTGTGGCGGCCGGCTGGTGCCTGCTGCTGGGCCATGGGTTGCTGCTGGGCGCCGTTTTTTGCGAGGCGTCGTATGTGGTGATCGGTAAGCGGCTGAGCGGCCGCCTGTCGCCGCGCCGCATCAGCGCGCTGATCAACCTCTGGGGCCTGGCATTGATCACGCCGTTCGGGCTGTGGCAGGCGCTGGGCTTTGATTTCCATGCCGTCGGCGCGCCAACCTGGGGCCTGCTGCTTTGCTATTCGCTGGCGGCCAGCGTGGCCACGGTGTGGCTGTGGATGAAGGGCCTGGCGCAAGTGCCGGCGGCGCAGGCCGGCGTGTTCACGGTGATGCTGCCCATCGCCGCCGCTGCGGTGGGCGTGCTGGCCCTGGGTGAGACGCCGGGCATGGCCCATGGCGTCGCGCTGGCGATGGCCCTGCTGGGCCTGCTGCTGGCCACCTGGCCAGGGCGTTGATCTGGCCCTGGAGCGATCGGCCGGTCAGCGCTCGACACCCCAGGCTGTGAATCGCACCGCCAGCAAAGTGGCCAGGCCATAGACCGCCATGCCCAGCGCCACCAACGCAAAGATGGTCCAGACCGGCGCCTGCGCCAGCGCCAGCGCCAGGCCACCCAGCGCCACCACCGCCAAACGCAAGGTGCCTGCCAGCACCACGCCACCCACCTTGCCGGCGCCCAGCGACGAGAAATACAGGCACAGGCCCAGGCCGAACAGGCCATAGCAGGGCCCGGCCCACTGGAAGTACAAAGCGGCCGACTCGATCACCGCCGGGTCGCTGGTGAAGCGGCGGGTCCAGACGTCGGGCGCCAGGGCCAGCAAGCCGCCCAGCACGCCCAGCAGCAGCAAGGCCATCACCGCTGCTGTCCAGGCGGCCTGGCGGGCGCGGGCGATCTTGCCAGCACCGATGGCCATGCCCACCAGCGGCACCGAGGCCACGCCGATCGCAAACGCAATCGGCACCAGCAGAAACTCCAGCCGCGTGCCGATGCCATAGCCGGCCAGCGCGGTGCTGCCGAAATGCGCCACCAGCCGCGTCAGCACCAGAATCGTCAGCACCGTCTGCAGCGGCGACAGGCAGGCCAGCGCGCCCACCCGCAGGATGTCGCGCAGCAAATCCCATTGCAGGGGCGTGGCGCGCAGCCGCAAATGCACCCGGGCCCGGCCCGAGCGCAGATAGAAGAAGAGGAATGCCGCGCCCAGCGCATAGGCCACCACCTGCCCGGCCGCCACGCCTGCCATGCCCAGGCGCGGCAAGGGGCCCCAGCCCAGGCCCAGTGCGCCACCCACCGCCACCTGGGCCAAGGCCACCAGCACCAGCGTGGCCGA
>JANLZT010000485.1:0-5834 GCA_031366465.1 Betaproteobacteria bacterium
GATGGCCACCGTCAGGCCGGCATCGAAGCGGCTGGTCAGGCGCTCATCAATGTCCACCAGGCCCTTGGGGTAGGTGTCGCTGGTCATGATGATGTGGGCGCGCTTGGCCAGCAGGGCCTCGAAGGCGTTGAAGAACTCCTCTTGCGTGCGGTCCTTGCCAGCAAAAAACTGCACATCGTCGATCAGCAGCAGATCAAGGCTGTGGTACTTGGCTTTGAGCTCATCAAAGGTCTTGCGCTGGTAGTTCTTGACCACATCGCTGATGAACTGCTCGGCATGCAGGTAGAGCACCCGGGCGTCGGGCTTGTCCTTGAGCAGGGCATTGCCCACTGCGTGGACCAAGTGGGTCTTGCCCAGGCCCACGCCGCCGTAGACAAACAAAGGGTTGTACATCACGCCCGGTGCACCGGCCACATGCAAGGCGGCGGTGCGGGCCATCTGGTTGGCACGGCCGGCCACCAGGGTGTCGAAGGTCAAGGCGGTGTTGAGCTTGTGGCTGTTGGACGCCGGCGGCAGGTGCTGGCCCGGGCCGGGCGCCCCGGGGTAGGGCCCGTTGCCGGCCCGTTGGGGCGCGGCGCCTGGGCCGCCGGGCTGCACCCGGGCCACATGGCCCGTTGCCAAGGTGTTGAGCAGGGCCGACACCCGCATCGGCTGCTGCGCTGGCAGGCCATGGCCCATCGGGGCGTTGTCGCGCGGCGTGAGCAACAGCTCCAGCCGCACCGCCTGGCCCGCCAGTTCGGCCAGGATCTTCTCGATGCGCTTGGCGTACTGCGATCGGATCCAGTCGAGTTTGAATCGATTGGGCACGCGCACCTGCGCAACCCAGGTGCCCGCGCTGTCGGTGCTGATGTCAGCGGCGGGCAGCGGGCGAATCCAGGTGTTGAATTGCTGTTCAGGCAGTTCGGTGGCGAGTTGCTCGCACCCACGCTGCCAGAGGTCTGGGCTCATTGTGGACAAGTTGTTCTTTTGAGCGGTTGCATTGTAGGCCCAACGGCCCTCACGGCCGAGGTTATCCACAGTTTCGATGCCGCCGTCAATGGCCCCTCCAGGCCACAGTCTGTGGTGCAAGTGTTTGACCGCAAAGGGGTTTTTTGCTGTAATAGTGGGTTTCCCCAACGCGGGGCCATTGAAGCGCCTTGGGCGCATTGGCCTGAGAGCCCGGCGGCCAGAGTGCTTGCTGGCACGCCGGACGCCCATGCCGACAGTCGGCCGTGGCGTGCAAGCTGTTCAGACCGTCCAGGTGGTTCAGGCCAAAGCGCATGACGCGGTCATGCCGGCCGCGATGGGGTGATTTCTAGTCGAGCAAGTTTCAAAGATCCCAAGGACCCGCCATGAAGCGCACCTACCAACCCTCCAAGACCCGCCGTGCCCGTACCCACGGTTTTCTCGTGCGCATGAAGACCCGTGGTGGCCGTGCAGTGATCGCGGCGCGGCGCGCCAAGGGCCGCAAGCGGCTGTCGCAGGTCTGACACTAGCCTGGCGCCAGCCGCGCTTGCACAGCGGTGAGCCTGTCCACGGGTTTGCAAGCCGGCCCACCGCCGGGCCAGTCCCTGGCCCTGGGGGTGTGCCCTGCAGCGCCGGACGCGCCCGCCATGGCAAATGCCCCGCCTGTGGGGCGCATGCTGCGGCCGGTGGATTTCCAGCGCGTGCTGGCTGCGCCACCCCGATCACGCAGTGAGCACTTCTCGGTGCACCATTTACCAGGGTCCCCAACACTGCCGGCCAAGCCTGAGAAATTGGCAGTTTCGGGAAAGTTATCCACAGGTGATTCACCCAGTTGCCCACCGCCTGTGGATGACCGGCCCGCCAAGCCTGTCAATGGCCGCTGGTTGGGGCTGGTGGTGCCCAAGCGCCATGCCAAGCGGGCGGTCACCCGCACGCTGATCAAGCGCCAGATGCGGGCGCTGATGCAGCAACACGCCGGCCATCTGAGATCGGGGCTGTGGGTGCTGCGCTTGCGCGCGCCGTTTGACCGCAAGGTCTTCGTCAGCGCAGCGTCTGGCGCCTTGCGCTGCGCGGTGCATGACGAGTTGACGCTGCTGCTGCAGCGCGCAGCGGCCCGGGGCTGACCGGGTGCCCACGCCCACGCTCGCCGATTTGCCGCGCCTGGCCCTGCTGGGGGCGGTGCGCTTCTATCGCTACTTCCTCAAACCCTGGCTGGGCAATGGCTGCCGCTTTGAGCCCAGCTGCTCGGCCTATGCCCTGTCGGCATTGCAGCAGCATGGTGCGGCAGCAGGCACTTACCTGGCGGCGCGGCGCATCCTGCGCTGCCATCCGGGCTGTGACGGTGGCTGTGACCCGGTTCCCGCCACCGCCCCGGCCCTTTTCTCCCGTTTGATCTCTTCAAAGACCCGCCCATGAATGACATGCGCCGCACCATCCTGTGGGTGGTGTTTTCCGTCTCGCTCGTCCTGCTGTGGGACGCCTGGAACATCCACAACGGCAAGCCGCCGATGTTTGCGCCGCGCCCGGCGGCGGTGGCGGCGTCCGCTGGCTTGGCCGGCGCATCCGCCACTGTCGCCACCGCAGGCACGGCGGCTGTGCCGGCGGCCATGTCGGGGTCAGCCACCGCACAAGCCGCCTTGCCGCCTGCACAGCCGGCCTCGGCTGCGGCGCAGGCCGCGCCGGTGCTGGCCGAGAAGGTGACCATCACCACCGACGTGCTCAAGGCCACGCTCGACAGCCGGGGCGGTGACCTGGTGCGCCTGGAGTTGCTGAGGTACAGCGACGCCGCCGACCCCTTGCGGCATGTGCTGCTGTTTGACCAAAGTGCTGAGCGGGTGTATCTGGCGCAGACCGGCCTGGTCACCACCCAGGCCGGCGTCAACCTGCCCAACCACTTGACGCTGATGCAGGTGCTGCCCGGTGAGCGCACGCTGACTGACGGCGCCAAGAGCCTGAGCCTGGTGTTCGAGTCGCCCGAGGTGGGTGGCACCAAGCTGGTCAAGACCTACACCTTCACCCGGGGCGAGTACACGGTGGGGGTGCGGCATGAGATCCGCAACGGCTCGGCGGCGGCCATCAACCCGCAGCTCTACTTGCAGCTCACCCGCGATGGCAATGCGCCGGCCGGTGAATCCAGCTTCTATTCCACCTTCACCGGCCCGGCGATGTACACCGAGGCCAGCAAGTTCAAGAAGATTGAGTTCAAAGAGATTGAGAAGGGCGGCGTCGACCACGACAAGTCGGCCGACAGTGGCTGGGTGGGCATCGTGCAGCACTACTTTGCCACCGCCTGGCTGGCCAATGACAAGGCCACGCGCGAGTTCCGCACCGCCAAGGTCAGCGCCAACCTGTATTCGATCGCGATGGTGATGCCGCTGGGCGAGCTGGCCCCCGGCGCCAGCAAGACCCTGGACGCCACGCTGTTTGCCGGCCCGCAAGAGGAGAAAAAACTCGAAGCGCTGGCGCCCGGGTTGGAGTTGGTCAAGGACTACGGCTGGCTGACGATCCTGTCCAAGCCGCTGTTCTGGCTGCTGGATCAATTGCACAAACTGATCGGCAACTGGGGCTGGGCCATCGTCGCGCTGGTGGTGCTGCTGAAGATCGCGTTCTATGCGCTCAATGCCCATGCCTACAAGTCGATGGCCAAGATGAAGGCCATCAACCCCAAGGTGATGGCGATGCGCGAGCGCTTCAAGGACAAGCCCCAGGAGATGCAGCAGGAAATGATGCGCATCTACCGCGAAGAAAAAGTCAACCCGCTCGGCGGCTGCCTGCCAATCTTTGTGCAGATGCCATTCTTTATCGCGCTGTACTGGGTGCTGCTGTCGACCGTGGAGATGCGCAACGCACCGTGGATTGGCTGGATCCACGACCTGTCGACCAAAGACCCCTACTTCATCCTGCCGCTGCTGATGACGGCGTCAACGATGTTCCAGACCTGGTTGAACCCCACCCCGCCCGACCCGGTGCAGGCCAAGATGATGTGGATCATGCCGCTGGTGTTCTCGGTGATGTTCTTTTACTTCCCGGCCGGTCTGGTGCTGTACTGGTTGACCAACAACATCCTGGGCATTGCCCAGCAGTGGTTCATCAACCGGCAGTTGGGGGTCAAGTAGCGGGTGCCAAGTAGCGGGTGCCAAGTAGCGGGTGCCAAGTTGCGGGTGTCAAGTAGCGGGTGCCAAGTTGCGGGTGTCAAGCTGTACCCGTTGTTTTGGGCGGGCGACTGGGCGTGAAGCCCTGCACAAGGCGCTGCGCCATCCCGCGATCCGGGCATTGATTGGCGCCGCCAGCGGCCGATGATCTGGCATCCGGGCCGCGTCAGCACCGTCGCTGCAGCGCCTGGATCCGATCAATGCGGGGTCCTCCGGCGCAGCCCAGCACCGGCCCTGGAGCGTAAATGGCGGGTGGCTCACGCGAGTTGCCCGGCGCTCCACCCCGCGCCAATGCCTGGAACCGGCCGCTCGTTGGCCGCGCATCAGCCACCCACCGGCCGGCCGGTGCTGCCGGCACCCATCGCCGACAATTCGAGCGATGTCCAGCCTGCACCAGCAATTCGACGCTATCGCGGCGGTGGCCACCGCCCCCGGGCGCGGCGCGGTGGGCATCGTGCGGGTCTCGGGCCGCAGCCTGGGCCCGCTGGTGGCGGCGCTGTGTGGCCGCAGCCTGCCACCGCGCCAGGCGGTCTACGGGCCGTTCAAGGCGGCCGATGGCCAGGCCATCGACCAGGGCCTGGCGCTGTGGTTCCCGGCGCCCCAGTCCTACACCGGTGAGGACGTGCTGGAGCTGCAGGCCCACGGCGGCACTGTCGTCTTGCAACTGCTGCTGGCGCGCTGCCTGGAGGCCGCCGCCGAGCCGCTGGACGCCACCGGCAGGCCGCGCCTGCCCGGCCTGCGGCTGGCCCAACCGGGTGAGTTCACTCAGCGCGCCTTCCTCAACGGCAAGCTCGACCTGGCCCAGGCCGAGGCCGTGGCCGACCTGATCGAGGCCAGCACCGAGGCGGCGGCACGCTCGGCCGGGCGGTCCTTGTCGGGCGCCTTCTCGCACGAGGTGGAGGCGCTGCGCCAGCGCATCGTGCGGCTGCGCATGCTGGTCGAGGCCACGCTGGACTTCCCCGAGGAGGAGATCGACTTCTTGCAGCAAGCCGATGCGCTGGGCCAGCTGGGTGCCATCGACGCAACGCTGGACGGCGTACGCGGCCGGGCCCGGCAGGGCGCGCTGCTGCGCGAGGGCCTGCAAGTGGTGCTGGCCGGCCAGCCCAATGTGGGCAAGAGCTCGCTGCTGAATGCGCTGGCCGGCGCCGAGCTGGCCATCGTCACCGCGATTCCCGGCACCACCCGCGACAAGGTCAGCCAGACCATCCAGATCGAGGGCGTGCCGCTGCATCTGATCGACACCGCCGGCCTGCGCGGCGACCTGCAGGCCGGCGACGAGGTGGAGCGCATTGGCATCGCCCGCAGTTGGGAGGCGATCGCCCAGGCCGATGCGGTGATCTTTCTGCACGACCTGACGCGGCGCGGCCAGGCCGACTACGAGGCCGCCGAGGCGCTGATTGCCCAGCGCCTGCAGGGGCTGGGCGATCAGGGCCGAATCCTGCATGTGCACAACAAGGCCGATGCCGGGCCGGCTGTGGCCAGCGCCGCCGCCTGGGCTGCCGATGACGAGCCCGGCGTCCGCCTGTCGGCCCGCACCGGCGCCGGCCTGGGCGCGTTGCGCCAGTCCCTGCTGCAGCGCGCTGGCTGGGTGGCGGCCACCGAGGGCGTGTTCATCGCCCGCAAGCGCCATTTGCTGGCGTTGGCCCGCACGGCGGCGCACCTGCAATCAGCGCGGGGCCATGTGCTGACCCGCGACGGCCAGGCCAGCGACGCCGCGCTGGACCTGTTTGCCGAAGA
>JANLZT010000596.1:0-29272 GCA_031366465.1 Betaproteobacteria bacterium
TGTTGCTGGCACTGAACTGCAAGGTGCCACCGCCAAAGCTGATGGCGCCGACGGTGCCCAAAGCGGCAGAGTTGCCCAGGCCCAAGGTGCCGGCCGTCAGCAGGGTGCCACCGCCATAGGTGTTGAGGCCCGACAGCACCAGAACGCCGGCGCCGAGTTTCTCCAGGCTGCCGGCACCGCTGATCGCAAAGGCCAGGTTTGACGACCCGCTGGCGACCGAGAGCTTGGGCGCGCCGGTGAGTGCCATCGCGCCCGTCACCGCCAGCGTGTCGCCCGACAAATTGGCGCTGACCGCATGCACGCCGGCATTGAGGCCGCCGCCGTTGGTCAGCGTCAACAGCCCGCCGGCCGTCACATCGGCCGCCACCGTCACCTTGCCGGTGGTGACGAAGCCGGTAATGGCCGCGGTGCTGGCGCTCAGCGTGATGGCGCCGCCGGTCGTCAGCGCGCTGTTGACCACCACGTCTTTGCCAGCCTCCAGCCGCAAGGCATTGGTGGCGCCGGTGCTCAAGCCCTGGGTCACCGTGAGGGTGTCTACCGCCTGCAGCAGCACGTCGCCCAGGCCGAGCTGGATGCTCACCGCGGCAGCCGTGATCTTGCTGTTGACGCCGGCCGCGCCGAAGGCCAGGGTACCCGACGCCAGATTCCCCACGCCACCACTGCCGTCGATGTCAGGGCCGGCCAGCACGATCTGCAGATTGGTCGGGTCGAGCAGCAACAGGCCGGTCTTGCCCTGCGGCGCTGTGCGGTCGGAGTTGCCGGCAAAGTTCAAGTAATCCTTGCCCGAGATCTCGACCCGGCCGCCGTCACCGGATGCAATGCCGCCGCGCGCGTCGGCGCTGCCAAAAAAGTGGGTGGCACGGTCGGACCAGACCACCAGATTGCCGCCATCGCCCTGGCCCAGCGCGCTGGCATCCAGGCGGGCACCGGCCTGCACCGTCACCATCTCGGCGTTGCGCAGGCTGGCGTCGTGGCCCTGGAAGCCGCCACCCACCCGGATGCCGCCGCCGCCCCCCAAGCCGGTGGCGTCGAGCAGCGCGCCGCCGGTCAGGCCCACCTGCTGGCCCAGCACCAGGATGTCGCCGCCGCGCTCGTCCGGGCCGCGGCCCGAAGCATCCAGCCGGCCTGCCACGCGGGTGACGCCATCCGCGCCGCCATCGATGACGATGCGGCCCTCGCGCCGGCCGATGGACCGCGCCTCGACCACGCCCTCCAGGTTGAGCACGGTGTCGGCAAAGCCGGCGCGTGCGGCGGCCCGCAACTCCACCGTGCCGCCATCGGCGCGCAGCGTGCCCAGCTGGTTCAGCCGGGTGGCCAGGCTGCCGTCATTGCGGGCGTTGAAAAAAATCAGGCCATCGCCTTCCACATCCACCTCGACCTGGCTGGCTGCGGCCAGACCGATGCGGCGCGCGGTGATGCGCCCGCTCTGGCTGAGCTGCGGCGCCACCAGCACCACGCTGCCATCGATGGCCTGGATCTCGCCGTCACTGCGGATCGCGCCCGCAGCGCCGCCCAGCCGGCCCAGCAGCAAGCGGCCCGAGGCCATGTCCTCGTTGCTGATTGACAGCGTGCTGGCCAGCAAACCGCCCACATCGACCCGGCTGTTGGCGCCAAAGACGATGCCGCGCGGGTTGATCAACCAAACCGTGCCGTTGGACTGCAGGCTGCCGAAGATCAAGGACGGATCATTGCCCACCACCCGGTTGAGCAGCACCGACGCCCGGTCGGGCTGGCTGACCACCACCCGCTCGTTGCTGCCGATCGAGAAACTGGTCCAGTCGATGCCGGCACGCGGGCCGGCCTGCTGGATATTGAGCTGGGTCGGGCTGGCCAGTTTGACCTCGGCCTGGCCGGTACTGACTTGCGCGCCTTGCGGCAAGGCCAGGCTGGCCGGCGCACTGGCCGCCAGCGCCACCGCCACGCTCACCGGTCGCAACACGAACTGCTGGACCGCACGCTGGAGCAAAGCGGGATGGGGCCGGCGCAGGGCCAGGGTCAGCAGCGTCGTGGTCATGGCATACCTCGTGATCGCCGCAAGCGGCAGCAAACCGAATCAATTGAAGAACTTGGTCGCCAGCAGGTACAGACGCGGCTTCTTCACCACGGTGTCGCTGCGCGGGGTGCCTGAGACCGGCGAGGCCAGGCTGAAACGCAGCGCGTACTCACCCGGACGCACCCACGACAGGCCCAGGCCCACCCCGGTGAAGATGCCGGTGTTGGCCAGGCTGGCGAGGTTGGTCTGCGCCAGCCTGTGCCGGTAGCGCACAAAGCCCGCGTCCAGAAACACGCTGGCCACCAGCTCGCTGGAGATGCGGCCGAACCAGGCCTCGGGCGGCAGCAGGCGCGCCTCCAGGCTGAGCACCATGCCCTCGTCGCCGGTGCCCTCACCGGTGGCAAAGGCCCGCACGCCCTCGGGCCCGCCCAGGCGGAACTGCTCGGTGGTGTCGAGGTTGGCCATCGTCAGCTGGCCGCGCAGCGAGGCATAAGCCAGCAGCTTGCCGGTACGCTTGTCTTGCATGGACGGGATGATGAACAGCAGGTCTTGCAAGCGCGAATAGCCGAAGGTCAGCTTGGTGAAGCTGGCGGCGTCGTCCAGCCCGCCGGGGCGGCCCTCGGGGTAGTTGACATGGCCCGACACCAGGCTGACGTCATAGGTGCTGACCGCGCCACCCAGCACCGCGTCGCGGAAGTCGCCGGTGACGCCCAGCGCCAAGGTGTCCACCGCCTTGCGGCTGCTGCTCTCGGCCGCGACCTGCAGGTCTTCGTACTGCTTGTGCTCGACCGAGGCCACACTGAACAAGTTGAGGTTGCGCGAGCGGATCACCGGGTACAGGCCGTAGCCGGTGAAGGTGATGGCACTGCCCTTGAGATCGAGCGGGAACACCACCTTGTCGAGCTGGTACTTGACCGCCGACAAAGAGCCCCCGACCTTGAAGCCGTTGCTGCCGACCGGGGTGGTGTAGTTCAGCAAGCCGAAGGCCAGGCCCTGGGTGGTGGACATCAGCGCATTGGCGGTGAAACCATCGCCGCGCCCGAAGGGGCTGTTGCGCTGCACCAGCCCACCCAGCCGGTACTCGCCCAGAAAGCGCGAGCCATTGATGTCGGCCTCGGCCTTGCCCGACCACAGGGCCTCGGCCTCGGGCGTGACCACCAGGTTGGCAGTGCCGGGCCGGCTGCCGGCCTGCACATCAAAACGGGCCCGCAGGCCGCGCAGGTCATTGACCAGAAACACCACCCGCTCGACGTCGCGCACCAGCAGGATCGCGCCCTCCTGCAGGTGGTCCAGGTAGGCCTGCACCACCGCGCAGCGCACCGGCAGGTCTTTGCCGGACTGGGTGAGCCGGGGCTGGGCCTCGTCACAGCTCTCGGTGGCCGCCTTGCCGGGCCAGCGCAGGATCACCTTGTCCAGCCGGCCCTCCAGCACCGCAATCCGCACCACCCCATCGCGGAAATCCTGCTCGGGCACATAGGCATAGCCCAGGTAGTAGCCCAGATCGCTTTGCAGGAAGCGGGTGACCTCGACCTTGGCATTGCTGAGATCCTCGAAGCCCTTGTCCTTGCCGACAAAATCCTTGGTCAGCGCAGCCAGGCGCTCACGCAGGGCGGCCGGTGCCGACGCATCGACCTCGTAGCGAAGGATGTCGATGCGCAGGTCGTCATCGGACTTGCCCAGCTCACGCGCCACCGCGCCGGGTGCCACGGGCAGTGGCGGGTTCGACGGCGGGGGCAGGCGCGGCGGTGCCAGGTCGGCGCTGGACGGCACCACCACGGGCGTGCGCGGCGGCTCGGCAACGCCGGCAGTCTGGGCCGCGATGGCGGCACTCCAGACCAGCCCCACCAAGCCTGCGATCCGCCTCTTGGCAGCCCAACTCGCTTGTCCCATCCCGACCTCTCTGTTGCGCCCGTATTGTGGTGGCATGGTATCCAAGCGTATCCGTGCACGCCATCGATCATCTCCGCGACGTTGATGAGCCGCCCCGGCGCTGTCAGCCCGGCATTGCGCAAGCCAGCGGGCTCGTTGATGGATCATCAATGGGGGGGGTTCTCAGCCCTTGGCAAGCCTGAGACACTGCCCTCCCGCAAGCCTGCCGCAAGTAAGGCGCAAGTGGCCCCTGAAGCACGGGCCCCCACCCTGCCGCAAGGCCCCCAAGCATCCCGATGGGCCCCCTCGATCCATGAGCGATTTCGAAGCCGAAGCACAGAAGGTGGCCGCATGGCTGGCGCCGCTGCCCGATGAGTCCGCACCCTGCGGGCCCGATCTTGAATACGACAATGATTTCCTGGCGCTCAACCAGGCTGCGGCCGGCAAGCCCGAGTCGACCTTCGGGCCGGCCGAGGCGCCGGATTGGCGCTCGGTGGTCGAGATGTCCGAGGCCCTGCTGGACCGCTCCCGCGACCTGCGCATCGCCGTGTTGTGGCTGCGCGGCAAGCTGCACATGGCGGGCTATGGCGCGCTGGCGGTGGGCCTGCGCCTGGTCAACGGCATGGTCGAGCAGCTCTGGGACCAGGTCCACCCGCTGCCCGACCCGGATGACGGCGATCTCTACGCCCGCGTCAACGCCCTGACCACGCTGCGCGAACCCGAGGGCCTGATCGGTGACCTGCGCGAATCGCGCCTGATCCAGGACCGCGCCATTGGCGAGCTGACGGTGCGCAGCGTGGCCATCGCGCTGGGCCAGTTGCAGGCCGGTGAGGGCGAAGCCGCCCCCGGCCGAGACCAGATCACCAGCATGCTGGCCGGCGCCATTGAGCGCTCACCGGCGCTGCGCAGCCAGTGCCTGGAGGCCGTGACGCTGGCGCGCCAGTTGATCTCGCTGGTCAACGACAAGCTGGGCAGCGATGCGGCCCCCGACCTGCGCCCGCTGTACACGCTGGCCCAGGGTGTGGCAGGCTTGTTGCCCACCGAGCACGCTGGCAACGGCGGGTCTGCCCCGGCAGACGGCAATGCCGGCGGTGCGGTCGGCGGCGGCGCTGAAGCCGGCGCCAAACGCAGCCTGTCGGGCAGCATCAACTCGCGCGACGACGCCATCCGCGCCATCGACATGATCTGCAGCTACCTTGAGCGCGCCGAGCCCACCAACCCGGCGCCGCTGTTCCTGCGGCGGGCCCGGCAGCTCATCGGCCACAACTTCCTGCAGTTGATCAAGGCCCTGGCGCCCGAGGCCCTGTCGGGGGTGGCGGGCATGGTCGGGGTGGACCCCGACGCTATCGAAAGCCCTGACAGCTATTGACGCGCGCCGGCATTTCAGAGACAAGCTGTAACTTTCCCGTCCGCCGCCTACCCGCCACCCAACCACCACCCACCCAACGCCGCCCAGGAGCCCCGAACATGAGCAGCAGTCAGAAATTCATCGCACGCAACCGTGCCCCGCGTGTGCAGATCGAGTACGACGTCGAGCTCTACGGCGCTGAGAAAAAGGTCCAGTTGCCCTTCGTGATGGGGGTGCTGGCTGACTTGTCGGGCAAGCCGGCCGAGCCGCTGGCCCCGGTGGCCGACCGCAAGTTCCTGGAGGTCGATGTCGACAACTTCGACGCCCGCATGAAGGCGATGAAGCCGCGGGTGGCCTTCCAGGTGCCCAACTCGCTGACCGGCGAGGGCAATATGAGCGTGGACATCACCTTCGACAGCATGGACGACTTCTCCCCCGACGCGGTGGCGCGCAAGGTCGATTCGCTCAACAAGCTGCTGGAGGCGCGCCAGCAGTTGCAAAACCTGGTGACCTATATGGACGGCAAGGGTGGCGCCGAAGAATTGATCGGCAAACTGATGTCAGACCCGGCCCTGCTGGGTGCCTTGGCCAGCTCGGCCAAGCCCAGCGGCACCTGACCTCCGGCGTCCAAGCCCCAGACCAAGAAGCCAACCAGGAGCCACCATGGCAGAAGCACAAAGCAGCAGCGCGCTGGCCAGCGTCGCGATGGAGGGCAGCGATCTGGCATCGCTGCTGCAGAAAGAATTCAAACCCAAGTCTGACGACGCCAAGAGCGCTGTTGAACAAGCGGTGCAGACCCTGGCGCAGCAGGCGCTGTCGCAAACCCAGTTGATCGGCAACGATGTGGTCGGCTCGATCGAGGCGATGATCGCCGCCATCGACAAAAAGCTGTCCGACCAGGTCAATCTGATCCTGCACCACGAGGACTTTCAAAAGCTCGAAGGTGCATGGCGCGGCCTGCACTACATGGTCAACAACACCGAGACCGACGAGAACCTCAAAATCCGGGTGATGAACGTGTCCAAGGCCGAGCTGGGCAAGACGCTCAAGCGCTACAAGGGCACCAACTGGGACCAGAGCCCGATCTTCAAGAAGGTCTACTCCGAAGAATTCAGCCAGTTCGGCGGCCAGCCCTTCGGCGCCATCGTCGGCGACTACCACTTCGACCAGAGCGCGCCCGATGTCGAGTTGCTGACCGAGATGGCCAAAATCTCGGCGGCGGCCCACTGCCCCTTCATCTCGGGCGCGTCGCCCACGCTGATGCAGATGGACTCCTGGCAAGAGCTGGCCAACCCGCGCGACCTGACCAAGATTTTCACCACGCCCGAGTACGCCGCCTGGCGCTCGCTGCGCGAGTCCGAAGATTCCAAGTACATCGGCCTGACGATGCCGCGCTTCTTGTCGCGCCTGCCTTATGGCGCCAAGACCAACCCGGTGGAGGCCTTCAATTTCGAGGAAGACACCGGGTCGGCCGACCACGGCAAATACACCTGGTGCAACGCGGCCTATGCGATGGCCACCAACATCAACCGCTCGTTCAAGGAATATGGCTGGTGCTCACGCATTCGCGGTATTGAATCTGGCGGCGCGGTGCAAAACCTGCCCACCCATTCCTTCCCCACCGACGATGGCGGGGTGGACATGAAGTGCCCGACCGAGATCGCGATCGAGGACCGCCGCGAGGCCGAGCTGGCCGGCAACGGTTTCATGCCGCTGGTGCACCGCAAGAACAGCGACTTTGCCGCCTTCATTGGCGCCCAATCGCTGCACAAGCCGGCCGAGTATGACGACCCCGACGCATCGGCCAATGCCAAGCTGGCGGCGCGCCTGCCCTATTTGTTTGCCACCTGCCGCTTTGCCCACTACCTCAAGTGCATCGTGCGCGACAAGATCGGCTCATTCAAAGAGCGCGACGAGGTCGAGCGCTGGCTGTCCAAGTGGATTTCGCAGTATGTTGACGGCGACCCGATCAACTCCTCCGAGAGCACCAAGGCCTCGCGGCCACTGGCCGCTGCCGAGGTGGTGGTGGCCGAAGACCCGGCCAATCCGGGCTATTACCAATCCAAGTTTTTCCTGCGCCCGCACTACCAGTTGGAGGGCCTGACCGTGTCACTGCGGCTGGTGTCCAAGCTGCCGTCGGCCAAGGGCGGCTGATCGGGTTCAAAATCATCGCAATTCAATCAACCCCAGCCGACTGCACGGCTGGGGGCGCTTGCCAAGACAAGCGCTTCATGCAGTATCACAAGGCCCATAACGGGGCTGATTTTCAAGGAGTTTGTCATGGCAATGGACATGTTCATCAACATGGGCGCCAAGATCAAGGGCGAGTCTCGCGACAAGGCCCAGGGCCCCAAGGGTGACATCGACATCCTGGCCTGGAGCTGGGGTATGTCGCAATCGGGCACCACCCACACCGGCGGCGGCGGCGGTGCCGGCAAGGCCAATTTCCAGGATATTTCGATCACCAAGTACATCGACAGTGCCTCGCAAGCGCTGATGGGTGCGCTGGCCAAGGGCTCGCACATCGACAAGTGCGTGTTACTGGTGCGCAAGGCCGGTGAAGGCCAGCACAAGTACATCGAAATCACGATGGATGAAGTGATCGTCACCTCGATCAGCACCGGTGGCTCGGGGGGTGAAGACCGCCTGACCGAGAACGTCACGCTCAACTTTGCGACGGTGGCTTTCGACTACTTCAAGCAAGACGCCAAGGGCGCGGTCGCCAGCGCCGGCATCTTCAAGTGGAAGATTGCCGAGAACATCGCCGGTTGATGCCCCCGCCCAGGCCCGGCAGCGCAGGCTGCGGGGCCTGGGCCCTGACGCAAGTTCGCGAGATCGTAAGTTCGCAAGGTGCCGCGCCACGCGCAGCAGGCCGGCACGACTCATTCGACCCTGGCCAAGCTGCGCGGGGCACGCTGCTGTGCAGCTTTTTTGACCTGGCAAGCCCCGAGGCAGACCCACCATGGCCGATACCCGCGCCGCAGAACAAGCGCTCAAGGACGGTGACGCCCTGCGCGCCCTCAAGCTGCTGACCGAGCAGGTGCGCTCGCACCCGCAGGACGCCAAGTTGCGGGTCTTCCTGTTCCAGCTGCTGTGCGTGCTGGGCCAATGGGAGCGCGCACTCAACCAGCTCAATGTCTCGCTGGAGCTCGACGCCGGCACGCTGCCGATGGTGCAAACCTACCGCGAGGCGATTGCCTGCGAAACCCTGCGCATGCAGGTGTTTGCCGGCAAGAAGGTGCCGATGCTGTTCGGCGAGCCCGAGACCTGGATCGCCCTGCTGATCGAGGCCATGCTGCGCGAAGGCCAGGGCGAGCCCGCCGCAGCAATGACCTTGCGCGCCCAAGCCCTGGAGCAAGCCCCGGCCAGCGCTGGCAGCGCCGATGGCCAGGACTTTGCCTGGATTGCCGATGCCGATGGCCGCCTGGGCCCCACGCTGGAGGCCATCATCAATGGCCGCTACTACTGGCTGCCCTGGAACCGCTTGGCCAAGGTCGATATCGACCCGCCCGAGGACTTGCGCGATGCGGTGTGGATGCCGGCCCATTTTGAGTTCACCAACGGCGGCGAGGTGGTCGGCTTGATCCCCACCCGCTACCCGGCCACCGACCTGGCCGCCGGCGGCCTGCTGGCACTGTCGCGCGGCACCGACTGGCTGGAGCGTTCACCCGGTGAGTTCATCGGCCTGGGCCAGCGCCTGATCACCACCGACACCCAGGAGTTTGGCCTGATGGACCTGCGCTCGGTGGTGCTGACGCCCGCCGCTGGCTGATCCCCGCCTGGCCCGCAGCCCATGGCCACCTCGCGCGCGCAAGACCGCCTGCAGCCCGCCCTGCTCGACCGGCTGACCGATGACAACCCCGAATCCCGGGTCGAGACCGGCGAGGCGCGGGTGATCAACCGCAGCCGGTTGCGCGATCTGGTGTTGCGCGACCTGGCCTGGTTGTTCAACGCCACCGCACCGGGCGAAGGCTTCGACTGGGGCCCCGTGCCACATGCCCGCAACTCGGTGCTGAACTTCGGCCTGCCGGCCTTGTCGGGCCTGTCCACCTCGGGCCTGGATCTGATGCGGCTGCAAGCCCGGGTCAAGCAGGCCATCCTGGAGCATGAGCCGCGCATCCTGCCCGCCACCCTGGCGGTGGAGGTGGTGGTCTCGAATGCCCAGCTCGACCACCACAACCTGATCGGCTTTCGCATCAGCGGCCAGCTGTGGGCCCAGCCGGTGCCGCTGGAGCTGCTGCTGCACACCGACATCGATCTCGAAACCGGCCGTGTCGCGGTGCGCGAGCTCGACCGCTGACCCCCTCCCGCATCACGCTCCGCCCATGGACCCCCGGCTGCTGCGCTACTACAACGAAGAGCTGCGCCATCTGCGCGAGATGGGCGCTGAGTTTGCGCAACAGTTCCCCAAGATCGCGGCCCGGCTGGGCCTGGAGGGCCTGGAGGTCACCGACCCCTATGTCGAGCGGCTGCTGGAGGGTTTTGCCTTTCTCGCCGGGCGGGTGCAGCTCAAGCTGGATGCCGAGTTCCCGCGCTTCACCCAGCGCCTGCTGGAGATCGTCTACCCGCAGTTCCTCACACCCGTGCCGGCGATGCTGATCGCCCAGTTCAACCCCGACCTGAACGACCCGTCGCTGGCCAAGGGCCTGGTGTTGCCGCGCGGCAATGTGATGCACGGCCAGGCCGGCAAATCGGGCGCCACGCCATGCGAGTTCCGCACCGCGCAAGACCTGACGATGTGGCCGCTGGAACTCAGCCAACTGGAGTACTTCAGCCATGCCGCCGACCTGCCGATGGCGGCGCTGCCCGAGTGGCGCAAGTACCGCTCCGGCCTGCGGCTGCGGCTGCGCACCACCGCCGGGCTGGATTTTTCGCAGATCGCGCTGCAAGACCTGCGCCTGCACTGCACCGGCCTGGACGATGTGGCCTACCGCCTGCATGCGCTGGTGGGCAACCACACCCTGGGCCTGCTGGTGCTGCCCACCAAGCGGCCCGCCGCCTGGCATGAGGCGCTGGATGGCGAGTGCATTGACCTGGCCGGCTTCGACGACAACCAGGCCCTGCTGCCCGAGACCTTGCACGGCTTCGAGGGCTACCGATTGCTGCAGGAGTACTTTGCGTTTCCGCAGCGTTTCCTGTTCTTTGACCTGGCGGGCGTGGGTGAGGCCTTGCGCAAACGCGGCGGCACCGAAGTCGACATCGTGATCCTGTTCAGCCGCCTGGACAACGCCCTGCTGCAGGCGGTGGATGCCAGCAGCCTGGCGCTGCACTGCGTGCCGGCGATCAACCTGCTGGAACGCCGCTGTGACCGCATCCATGTGGCCAACGACACCAGTGATTTCCACATCGTGCCCGACCGCACCCGGCCGATGGATTTCGAGGTGCACACCGTCACCGAGGTGGTGGGCTATGGCACCGGCATCCACAGCGAATGGCGCTTTCTGCCGTTCTACAACGCCTTCCACACCGAGCAGCACAGCCACAACGCCTACTACGCCACGCAGCGTGAGCCGCGGTTGATGTCCCAGGTGCAGCAGCGTGACGGGCCGCGCACCGCCTACATCGGCACCGAGGTCTATCTGTCGGTGGTGGATGCGCAAGAGGCGCCGTTCCCGGCCGAGTTGCGCCAGATCGGTGTGCGCGCGCTGTGCACCAACCGCGACCTGCCGGTGCTGATGCCGGTGGGCAACCCCAAGGGTGATTTGAGCCTGGTCGAGACCGCGCCGGTCAAAAGCATCCAGGTGATCAAGGGGCCGTCGCGGCCGATGTCGGCGATGCGTGAGGCCAACCTCAACTGGAAGCTCATCAACCAGTTGTCGCTCAACCACCTGTCGCTGACCGACACCAATGCCGAGCAGGGCGCGGCCGCGCTGCGGCAGATTCTGCAGTTGTATGCACCCACCGGCGATGCCGGCGCGCAGCGCCAGATCGACGGCCTGCGCTCGGTGCGCATGCAGCCGGTGGTGCGCCGGCTGCCCATGCCGGGGCCGATCACCTTTGGCCGGGGCGTGGCCATCACGGTGGAGGTGGACGACCTGTCTTTCGAAGGCGCCAGTGCCTTCTTGCTGGGCTGCGTGATCGAGCGCTTCGTGGCCCGCCATGTGTCGATCAACGGCTTCACCCAACTGCGCCTGCATTCGGCCAACCGGGGCGACATCCTCAACGGCCGGCCGCGCTGTGGCAGCCGGGCCATCCTGTGATGGACGCGCCCGCCACCGGCCCGGCCGGCCCCGACCCAGCCACCACGCCGCCCGCAGCCACCCGGCCGGACCCCTTGATCGACGTGGCGCGGGCGCCGCACCGCCATGATTTCTTCCATGTGATGCGCCGGGTGGACGCCCACCATGCCCACCAACCCCGGCTGGGCACGGCGCGCCGGCCGGTGGACGAGGCGGTGCGGCTGGGCCAGGCCGCCGACCTGTCGTTTGCGCCCAGCGGGCTGGCCGGCATCACGCTGGACGACCGCAGCGGCAAGCCGCGCATCGAGGTGCGATTTTTTGGCCTGTTCGGCCCCAACGGCCCGCTGCCGCTGCACCTGACCGCCTATGCCCGCGAGCGCCGCATGCACAAGGGCGACGAGACCTTCGGCCGCTTTGCCGACATGTTCCACCACCGGCTGCTGCTGCTGTTCTACCGGGCCTGGGCCCAGGCCCAGCCCACCGTCAGCCTGGACCGGCCGCAAGAAGACCGCTTTGCCGACTACGTCGGCTCGATGATCGGCGTGGGCGGCCAGGCCTGGCGCGGGCGCGACGCCGCGCCCGACCATGCCCGGCTGGCCTTTGCCGGCTTGCTGTCGCGCCAGGTGCGCAATGCCGACGGCCTGGCCCATTTGCTGTCGGGCTACCTGGGCATGCAGGTGCGGGTGGAGCAGTTTGTCGGCCGCTGGATGCCGCTGCCGGCCGCCGAGCGCAGCCGCATCGGCCGGCGCGCTGCGTCGCGCCGCATGTCGACCTCGCAGTTGGGTGTCAGCACGGTGCTGGGCCAGGCGGTGTTTGACCGGCAGCACCATTTCCGGGTGCATGTCGGCCCACTGTCACTGGCCGCCTTCGAGGCGCTGTTGCCGGTGGGCAGCGCCTTGCCGGCCATCCAGGCCTTGTTGAAACACTATGTCGGCCTGGAGTTTGGCTGGGACTTGCGGCTGGAACTCGACCGCAGCCAAGTGCCCGCCTGCCGCCCTGGCCGCTATGGCCGGCTGGGCTGGACCACCTGGCTGGGCCCGCCCCCGGCCGGCCAGCCCTCTGCCCTGAACCTTGTCCCGAACCCCTTGACCCCCTAGAAAGCGAACCCCATGGCCGAGATCAACCGCGTCACCCTGTTCGGCAAGCTCAACCCGGCCGCCTACAAAGCGGTCGAGGGCGCCACCGTGTTCTGCAAGCTGCGCGGCAACCCCTATGTCGAGCTGGAGCATTTCCTGGCGCAGTTGCTGCAAGGCCAAGACTCTGACTGGCACCGGGTGATCAAGCACTACCAGCTCGACATGTCGGCGCTGGCCAAGGACCTGACCGCCGCGCTCGACCGCCTGCCGCGCGGCGCCACCAGCATCAGCGGCATTGCCGAGAACATTGCCGACGCCATCGAGCGCGGCTGGGTCTACGGCACGCTGCTCTACGGTGACCAGGTGGTGCGCAGCGGCTACATGCTGGTGGGCATGCTCAAGACCAAGAATTTGCGCAACGCACTGGTGGCGATCAGCCGGCAGTTCGAGCGTCTCAAGGTCGACGAGCTGTCGGACGCGCTGCCCAAGATCGTGGCCGGCTCACCCGAGGACGGCCAGGGTGCCAGCGATGGGTCATCAGGCGGTGCCGGCGCGAGTGGCGGCGCAGCGCCGGGCGAGGCCAGCGGCGCCATCGCCCCGGCGGCGATGGGCAAGCAAGAGGCGCTCAAGAAGTTCACCGTCGACCTGACCGAGCAAGCCCGCGGCGGCAAGATGGACCCCATCGTCGGCCGCGACGACGAGATCCGCCAAGTGGTGGACATCCTGATGCGGCGGCGCCAGAACAACCCGATCCTGGTCGGCGAGGCCGGCGTGGGCAAGACCGCGGTGGTCGAAGGTTTTGCCCAGCGCATCGCCCGTGGCGACGTGCCGCCCAGCCTGAAAGAGGTGGAACTGCGCTCGCTGGATGTCGGCCTGCTGCAGGCCGGCGCCAGCATGAAGGGCGAGTTCGAGCAGCGCCTGCGCAGCGTGATCGACGAGGTGCAGTCCAGCCCCAAGCCCATCATCCTGTTCATCGACGAGACCCACACCCTGGTGGGCGCCGGTGGCGCCGCCGGCACCGGTGACGCCGCCAACCTGCTCAAGCCCGCGCTGGCGCGTGGCACGCTGCGCACCATCGGCGCCACCACCTTCGCCGAGTACAAAAAGCACATCGAAAAAGACCCAGCCCTGACGCGCCGTTTCCAGACCGTGCAGATCGACGAGCCCGACGAGCCCAAGGCCATCCTGATGATGCGCGGCGTGGCCAGCACCATGGAAAAACACCACCAGGTGCAGATCCTCGATGAAGCGCTGGAGGCGGCGGTCAAGCTCAGCCACCGCTACATCCCGGCGCGCCAGTTGCCTGACAAGAGCGTCAGCCTGCTCGACACCGCCTGCGCCCGGGTGGCTGTGAGCCTGCATGCCACCCCCGCCGAGGTGGACGACAGCCGCAAGCGCATCGAGGCGCTGGAGACCGAGTTGCAGATCATCGGCCGCGAGCAGGCGATTGGCATCGACATCGGCAAGCGCGAAACCGACGCCCACGAGCTGCTGTCCACCGAGCGCGGCCGCCTGGCCGCGCTGGACGCCCGCTGGGCCGAGGAAAAAACGCTGGTCGATGAGCTGCTGACGCTGCGCGCCAAGCTGCGCGATGGCATCAAACCGGTCGAAGGCACCGGCAGCAAGCTCGAAGCGGCGGCGGCGGATGCCGCAAACGCCGCCACGTCCGCCACGTCCGCCACCACCGCGACCACCGCCACCACCCCCGCAGGCCCGAGCGCCAGCGACCCCGAGGCTGAACGGACCGCCGAACGTGCCGCGATGCTGGCCCAATTGAAAACCGTCCAAGACAAGCTCAGCACCCTGCAGGGCGAGACCCCGCTGATCCTGCCCACGGTGGACTACCAGGCGGTGGCCGCCGTGGTGGGCGACTGGACCGGCATCCCGGTGGGCCGCATGGCCCGCAACGAGATCGAGACCATCCTCAAGGTGGCCGGCGCGCTGGCGCAGCGGGTGATCGGCCAGGACCACGCGATGGAGATGATCGCCAAGCGCATCCAGACATCGCGCGCCGGGCTGGACAACCCAAGCAAGCCCATCGGCGTGTTCATGCTGGCCGGCACCTCGGGGGTGGGCAAGACCGAGACCGCACTGGCGCTGGCCGAGGCGCTGTATGGCGGTGAGCAGAACATGATCACCGTCAACATGAGCGAGTACCAGGAGGCGCACACGGTCAGCACCCTCAAGGGCGCGCCGCCCGGCTATGTGGGCTATGGCGAGGGCGGTGTGCTGACCGAGGCCGTGCGCCGCAAGCCCTACAGCGTGGTGCTGCTGGACGAGGTGGAAAAAGCCCACCCCGATGTGCACGAGATGTTCTTCCAGGTCTTCGACAAAGGCTTCATGGAAGACGGCGAGGGCCGCTTCATCGACTTCAAGAACACCCTGATCCTGCTGACCACCAACGCCGGCACCGATCTGATCGCCGGCCTGTGCAAAGACCCCGAGCTGATGCCCGACCCCGAGGGCATGGCCAAGGCGCTGCGCGAACCCCTGCTCAAGGTCTTCCCGCCGGCCCTGCTGGGCCGGCTGGTGACCATCCCCTACTACCCGCTGTCCGACGAGATGCTGGGCAAGATCGTCAAGCTGCAGCTCAACCGCATCAAGAAACGGGTGGAAGCGCGTTACAAGATCCCGTTTGACTATGACGAGGCTGTCGTCAAACTGGTGGTCAGCCGTTGCACCGAGAGCGAATCGGGCGGCCGCATGATCGACGCCATCCTCACCAACACCATGCTGCCCGACATCAGCCGCGAGTTTTTGACGCGCATGATGGACGGGCAGGAGATTGCCGGCGTCGCAGTCAGCGTGGCCGACGGCGCCTTCGCCTATCAATTTGCCTGATCCCCAGCCGCCAAGGAGCACCCATGCCCAACCCCACCCTCAGCGAAGCCGGCGTGATGTCAGCCTTCGCGCAAGCCTGTGTCGAGATCTACCGCGACTGGCAACTTGAGACACCGGCCGTGCGCCGGTCCAAGATCCAGCAAGCGGTGCGTGACGCCGCGCGCAGCGCCGCCCTGCCCGACTTCGGCTTCTACTTCAAGACCATGGCGCCCACCCGCGGCGGTGAGTTCAACCAGCAGGCCTGGCGGCTGGACATCAACAGCCACAAATCCGACGTGCACGGCTTGACGCGCGCCGACTTCGTCAGCTTTTGCAGCGTGCTCTACCACGAGTCACGGCACGGCGAGCAGTGGTATCGCTGTGCCCAGGGGGTGCTGGCCGGCGATCTCACCAACCCCTGGCTGGACGGCGTCAACGTGGCGCCCGAGCATGTGCGCTCGACCATGTACCTGCCGCTGCAGGTGGTGGAGCATGCCGAGTCACGCGGCAAGATCAACTGGAACAAATACAAGGGCGAGTTGCCGGTGGCCGGCTGGTTCGATTCGATCTGGGGCGTCAACCGGGCCCACCGCGGCAATGTGCTAACCCATCTGCAGACCATGTATGCCGAGTACCGCGCGCTGCCCGAGGAGGTGGACGCCTGGGCCACCCAATTTGATCTGGAGGCCCTGATCAACCCGCTGCTGCTTGCGGTGGCCCAGCACCAGGTCGAGGCCTCCGAGCCGGTCAAAGACTTGCGCGCCCAGCACACCCAGGCCATCACCGGCCCGACCGGGCTGGCCGCCCAGCTTCAATCGGCCAAGCTCAAGCATGTGACCAAGCCTGAGGCCAGCGCCAAGGTCAAGGCCGTCACCAGCAGCCACCAGGCGGCCATTGCCCAATCCTCGACGGTGTCGACCAGCGCGCCGATTGACGGCACCGGCGCGCAGTCCCGCGTGCGCGAGCTGGTGGCGGCGCAAAACGGCCTGCTCAAGCAACTGGGCAAGGTCCACTGACCGCTGCAGGCCAAGCCCCCCATGGCCCCTGCCGCGACCGCGACCACCGCCCGCACCCCGCCCGGCGCAGCCTGGCGCCTGGTCGGCCCGGGGCTGTTGGCGCTATCACTCTATGGAGCACAAGGCACAGCCATGGCAAAGATGGTGATCTTCTCGGCCGTCAGCGGTCAGGTGCTGCTGGGCGGCAAGCCAGTGGCCGGCGCAGTGATCGAGCGCGACTGGAAATGGGCCTGGAAGGACGAGGCCGGCGCCGATCGGGCGACCACCAGCGCCGACGGCCAATTCAAGCTTCCCATCGTCGAGCGCAGCTCCTTCATGGGCTCCTTGCTGCCGCACTCACCAATGGTGCGCCAGACCATGCTGATCAAACACGAGGGCAAGCGCTACAAGGCCTGGATGTTCGACAAGGAGGACTACAACAACAACGGTGAACTCAAGGGCAAACCCATCCGCATCACCTGCCGGCTGGAGACCGACCCGGTGCGCCGGGGCGATCTGTTCGGCATCTGCGAGCCTGAATAGTCGCCTCAGTCGAGACACCTGCCCGAGCCCACGACCATGCCCATCCTGAGCCCCAGCCAAGCCGCGGCCATCGCCCGCGGCGTGTACCGCCTGCGCGAAGACAGTGTCAGCACCGTGGTGCAAGAGCGCGGCCAGTTGCTGGGCTGCGAGGGCTTGTTTGCCGCCAGTGACAACGGCCGCTTCGAGGCCCGATCAGGCGGCCTGCTCTGGAAGAAGCTGTCAGGCTTCGGTTTTGTCGCAATCGGTGAGGGCGTTTTTTCGGGTGAGCTGTTGATCGCCACCCGCGGCACCCAGAGCCAGCTCGACTGGCTGAGCAACTTCAACATCGCCCTGCAGTTGGGCCCCGGCGGGCTGCCGGTGCACGCCGGCTTCAACACGATCTGGAAAGACTTTGCGCCCGAGCTGCGCAGCATGCTCAAGGGCCGCAATCCTGCCCGCATCCACTGCGTGGGCCACAGCCTGGGCGGCGCGCTGGCCACCCTCAATGCCGACCTGCTGAGCGAGGGCAAGGTGGCCGATGTGGTGCTCTACACCTTTGGCTGCCCGCGCACCGGCGACGGCATCTTTGCCCGCTCACTGAGCCAGCGGCTGACGCCGCAGAAGATCTTCCGCGTGGCGCACCCGGCCGACCCGGTGCCGATGATCCCGCTGTTCCCGTTCTGGCACCTGCCCTTTGGCGCCGAGGCCTTGAGCATCGCCAACACTGCCAACAGCCTGGTCTCGATCGACGCCCATCTGATGCCGCCCACCTACATCCCCGGGGTGCAGGACAAAAGCTGGGGCGATCTGGGCCACGCTGGCGACCGGGCCGACAACAGCCGGCAGGTCAAGGGCTGGCTGGAGCGCGCGGCCGACGGCCAGGGCGGTTTCACGATGGGCTCGGCCAAGCTGCTGTCGATGATCGGGCGGGCGCTGGCCTGGCTGCTGGCCAAGGCCGGCAAGCTGGTGATGGGCGGCGTCGGCATGGCCCTGGCCGCCAGCGCCACGGTGCTCGACCAACTGGCCTGGCTGCTGGGCCAGGCGGCGCAGTTGTCCAAGGAGATCGGCCTGCAGGTCAAGGCCCTGATCGGCGCCATCTTCGGCTTTCTGGGCCGCAAGGCGACGCAGACCACCGACGTGACCGTGGCCTTCCTGCGCTGGGTGCTGGAGCTGCTGATGGGCTCGTTGCGCACCATGGCGCAGCGCGCGCTGGCGCTGATCCGCTGACTGGCCCGGACCGGCCCGACCATGCTGTGCACCTGGCCCCAATGCAGCGGTTGTGAAAGCCCGGTACGCGCCGGTGACGCCACGGCAGCGCGGCAATGGGCCGTGCAATGGGTAGGCGACGCGGTGGTGATGGCGCGGCTGCGGCAACTGGCGCTGGCCGCCGGGGCCGAGGCAACACCGCTGATGTGCGATGACCACGCGCTGGCTGAGCGCATCACGGCCGGCATCACGGCCGGGTCGATGCGGGTCTGCGGCCCGGCGCAGGCGCTGCGCTTGTATGGCCTGGCAACGGTCAGCGCTGCGACGCCAGCGGCCTCGGCAGCCGCAGCAGCACCCCGGGCTGCGCCGGTGGCGCCACCACCGCCCGCAGAGACGACCTTCGGGCCTGATCTGGACGTGGCGACGATGGTGGCGGTGCTGGTGCAGGCGGCGCAGGATGGGGTGCCGTTTTGCGAGGAATGTGCCAAGGCGGCAGCCAAGCGCCAACGCGAAGCGGCGCAGGCCACATGACCCCCGAGCAGCGTGAGCAGATCCTGCAGGCGCTATGGCCGCAAGGGGCCAAGTCGAAACTCGGCGTATGGGCCGTCCTGGACTGCGCGCGCGATCCCAAGATCTACCTGGCGCTGCTGGCGTCGCGGCTGGAGTTCCGCTGCCTGTACAGCGGCAAGCTGCCGCGCGCGCTGGAGATGGTGGCGCCGCATCTGGTGGAGCTGTCGCCTGCCAACCGGCTGATCGGGCACTGGCTGGACGAGGGCTGGGGCCAGGCCTGGGGCGTGATGCTCAAGATTGACGATGCGGCCAACCTGCGGCACCACTTGCGCAAGTTTCTCAAGGTGCAGGACGAGGACGGCCGGCAACTGGTGTTTCGCTACTACGACCCGCGGGTGCTTCGCAACTATTTGCCGACCTGCCGACCGGTTGAACTGAAGACGTTTTTCGGCCCGGTCGATACGTTCTTGGCGGAGGGTGGCAACGACGCTTCGCTGATCGAATATCGTTTCAACGGCAATGCTTTACAGCCAAAATCGATTGTGAGTCCCGTCGAGCTTGCCGGCCAGCCATGAGCGCAGCCTGATTGCGAGGCCCCTGTCATTACCGCAATGACTGGCGGACAAGGCTGGCCCTGATTTGGCCGCTTACGCCTGCAGTCCGAATCCGTGACGCTTGCCTTGAAGTTAGCGGCGCGCCGGCATATCCAGCAACGGTGACCGTCGGCCATCAGTCAGCGCGTAGACAAGTATCCTGTCGCCGGGCCCGGATTTCGGCAACAGATCGCGTACCTTCACATCGAATGCCAAGCCGCCGACTGCGTCGATTTTCAGGACTGTCCAGCCAATATCCCCTGACTCGACCGCAAGCGCGACGATGGACACGCGATTCGTTCCGGCCCGTCCGGCGATACGGCGTTCACCGTCTTGGTCCTTTGCAGACAGTTCAAGGCCGGGCGAGGCGGCGGTGCGAAGAATCGTCACGATGGAACTGGCGCGATGATAAAGAAGCCCTTGCGGCCCAGGGCCAACTCCTTCCGGTTTGCCGGCGGCCGCAAGCTCACTGGCAATATCCTCCAACCACAAAAATACATCATAAACATCCGCTCGCCCAGCCAGCCCCAGATGCCGCGTCAAATCGACATTGAAAAATCCGCTTTCAGTAATACCCGCCGAGGACGGCCCGTTCGGGCCATCCCGCACCACTGCCGGGGGCGCCGATGGCCCAAGATAGAGCGGCGGCAAATCATCTTCCCTGGCCAGGTTTTTGATATAGACCGCGCCGGTGGCATGCGAGACCGCCACCAATTGGATGGCGCCGGGCAAGCCGCCGCGATAACGCCCTGAAATATCGACGCTCAGGTTAAAAAAACCATGCAGCACCAACGGTGCCGCGCCCAAGCCAGCAGCGCTGATCAACTTGAGCTTCAACGTATTCGCAGGCCCTTCGATAGGGGAGTGCCGATTCTCGCCGTAGCTGATAGCGTCTTGCGGGGCTTGGCCAGCATCATCGTTCATCTTGGGTCCCTTCGTCGGCTTACAATACGGCCGGTCTGATATAGATTTGGCCTGGTTTACGCATACCGCTTCCACAGCGGCCGCGGCTGGCACAAATAAGGCCGTGAGCGATAGTATCAGAAAGCTCGCCCACGCCGCCGCAAACGAAATCTCAGAAGGCATCTCGCGCGTCAACCTGTGGGCTGTGCAAAGCCCGCACCCGCATGAACATCTTGCAAGTATCGCAATACTCAAGCGTCATCTTGAATTGGTGCCACAAAATGCAATCACCGCCGAGCCCGTCACAATGTTCACCCATGCCCCAACCTGGCCCGCCGCCGTGAGCGTTGGCATTGCCTTCGCCAACCAATTCCGAATAGAAATTAGGATTTAGAGTATTCGCCGCATCCGGCATCAATTTTCCGGTCAGGCTGAGGTAATGCCCGACCTCATGCAGGAAAGTGTGGCTGGCTGAACCCTTGGCGTCCTGTACATGGTGGCTGGGCTCTCGGGTATCCATACAGACAACCACGGCCTCCCCCCAACTCAGACCCGACGAGGAATCAGCTTCCTTGACCGTGAGTTCCACAACGCCCGTTGCGAGAAAATCATCGGCTTTCACTTGATTGGCTGTAGCAACATAATGGTCCCAACGCGCGGTGAAGTCGATCCCGATCTTGAACTCGAATTCACCGGACTGAGTCAAGGTTGTGACGGTTGCCAGATTGTATGTGCCACCGTCGTACTTGACCTCGCACTTGACCAACCACTTGGCCTGATCAGCGAGATCGCGAAATCTATAATATTTGTTGAGGGTGTAGGTTTGGATTTTTGAGGTCGGCGGCCCCAGGGTAATCTTGGGCTTGTTTAAATCCCCTTTGTCGCCACGGCCATTGATCAAACAAAGGTATTGGGTGCGCGACGGCGCCGGCCCGCCCAGCGCATCCTTCGCCCATTGCAGCGCATCTGGCAAGGCCGTGACATAGTCTTGATCGACAATAGCACCTACTTGCTTGGCCTCAATGCCGACCGACTCCATCTTGCTGACAATACTCGTGCCGTCGAACCGGTCCGAATAGGATGCGCCACCCCAACGTTTCATCGCAGCGACTTTGAAGAAAGTGCGCCGCCACACCTCCAGCCAATCCGTTGACATGGTCGGCGCATTCAGTTTCAGGTCTGCGTGATCTTCGACATACCGTGCCTGGCCAGGGTCCTGCAACAGATACGCACCCACCTTGAACTTCATCAGACCCATTTGCGGCGCCTGAAGGGTTTCGATCTTCGCCTTGCCGGTAGCATCGGTTTTCGCGGACATGTGCAACAGTTTTTTCCGGTCGACCTTGTCGATGGCCTTGAGCGTGGGTTTCAGTGCCGATATCTTCTTTTCCTTGAAATCATCCGGTAGCTTGACGATTTTATAATTGTCCGCGTGCTCAACAATCGAGAAGTAGATATCCAAATCCTTCAACGCAGGTTCGATCGTGGCTGTAATTTCAGCCTTGCGCTTGCCGCCCACCGACTTCAACAAACGCCCCTTGTCGTCGAGGTTGATGAACAGCTTGCTGCCCTCGACGAATTTCTCCTGGCCCGCCTCATTGGCGACGTCGCACTTCACCTCCTTGATCTTGACAACGGTAAACACCCCCCAATCGCCGTCGAGTTTGGCTTTCTTGTCAGGCCCCGCAGGATCACGATCAATACCCACTGAAATGCGGATGCCACGCCAGCCGTCGCAGGGTGTGGCGCCTTCAACCCACATTTCCTTCTTTTCGTCCGCCTTGTCCAAGGTCAGCATCTTTGGCAGCGTAATTTCGGCGCCATCCTGCGCCGCATCAAACAGTTTCAGGGTGCCGGAGCGTTTTTTGTTCTTCTTGTCCCAGTCGGCCGCATCCAGGACCACCTTGTAATCCTTGGCCGCCGCCGGCCAATGCGCCGCAACGCGCTCGGCGATCAATTTGACGCGGACGAAATTCTTGTCCTTCTGGACATGGATCAGGCGGCCGGTGCCAACCCGCTCGGCCGGCGTCATCAGCTTTTGCTCGAAGGTCAGGGCTTTCAACTGGTTCCAGAAAGTGTCGACATCCGCAACATCCGGCTCAACGGCTTGGTCAATGTCGGCCTTTTTATAGTGATAGAGATTGAGCTTGAGTTCGACGCAACCCATTTCACCTTTGGCTTCGGCGTCGACCTTGATCGTGGCGTCGGCCGAGGCGTCGAGTTTGAAAATGGCATCAAACTTGCCCGCCGTGGCCCCCTGCAGCCAAAGCACCACCGGCTTGTCGGCAACCAGCAGGTCAAATTCAATCCCCGGGCTGAGATCAAAGACCTTCTCACAGGCCTCGTCCTCAAAGACTTTGACGTTCGCCGCAGAAAATGACAGCTTGCCTTTGCCAGCGTATTTTGGCGCATCGGCGGTTTTTGCCGCACTCAGTTCGATCCGCGTCGGGTCAGGTTTGATATGGTCCACAGCAACCGCCGCCGCTGAGCCCGCATCGGTGTCGTTCTTGCGCTGTTCCTTCCAAAGCTCCTGGTCGCGCAACACCACCAGATGCTCAACTTTGAGATACGGCGTGACCCGATTGACCGGCTTGACCTTCACCGTTTTCGTGAGCGCTGCCTGATCGACGATGGCGCGGTCGCGGGTCGTGTTGTCCAAGGTCAAAGCAATTTGCGCGTCGCCGGCCTCCTCCAGACGCAAATAAAATTTGAAACCCTTTTTCAAGTCACCATGCTCAACCGCCAATTGCCCGCCATTGTCAACAATCGGGGTCTGACATTTATCATCTTTCCAGAATGTGGCTTTCACGCCCGTGACGGCCACCGTGCCGCCCTTGTCAAAGGCATAGGCGGGCAGCGTTTCGGTATAGGACACTGTGACTTCCGCCAATTGGGGATCGTCTGGCTTGTCGGGTTTCTTGGGCTGAAAGGTATGGATCTCTTCCGCCACCGTCTTGGCGTCCGGGAAGGGCATCTGGATCTCTTGCTTGTCCACCGCCAGTGTCGGCTTGACCTGGTTCATCTTGCGCGGCAACTCAAACCCGACATAGGTGATTTGGCCCTTGCTGACATGCACCGGCTCTTCGAGGCGGGCCGGTAAGTCATATTCCTTGGCCATTTCTGATGAAACCGCCAGTTTGGCCACGTACTGGGCTGCAGGCAGCGGATCCCACCTCGCCAGGCCGCCGACATCGGTGGTTTGTTCGTCGCCGCCGTTCTTCAAGGCCTTGGCGCCCGGCACATTGCTGCCCAGGTCGTCGAGCACATGCACCCAAAGCCCGCCGTCCATCTCGGCGCAGGGCTTGACGACGCTGCCTACCGAACCGGGAAGGCAGTCGACGGTGCCGCACTGCATATTCCCTCCACATTTGGCACAAATTGGCATGGCGTATTCAGTTGGAAGACATTGGATCAAAGGAAACCACCGGGCGCCCGCCAGTCTGCGCGGTCAGCCGATCTCTGACGAGACCCAGCTTCACGTAATCAGGCAGCGCCGGATGCTCAAGGATCTTGAAGGCCCATTGCCGCTCGGGCGAGCGCTGCAGCGCATTGCCAAACTGAAATCGAAGTTCGATCCAGAGTGCCACCGCCCCCACCGTGCGGATGCCCCGTTGGCGGGCGTCTTCCAGGGCCAGTTCGACATGCGCCTTCAAGCCGGCGCCACCCAAGGCGGCCGACCGCAAAGGATATTCACGGGCCAGGTAGTCGATCTGAGCCTGCGCGAAATCGCGGCTTGCCAGCTCGCCCAGCGCGACCAGTTGCTCCCGGCGGATGGTCAGCATGGCTCAGCCCGCTGCCGACAGGCCGGCCAGCGCGGCGGCCGGCTCGGCCACCGACTGAAACCGCAACAGCGTCACCGCATTGCGGTGGCGGTGGCTCATCACCGGCATCAGCCCGGCCGCCAGCATCAATTCACCCGCGGCCTCACCCAGGTATTGCTCGGCGCAGGCCTGCAGTTCGCGCTCGCCGTCTTTGACGAAGCTATAAGCCGGCAAATCGCCGATCTCGCGCTGGTCGCCGGGCTCGAAATCCCAGCCGCTGGCAGTGAAGGCGCGGCCGATCAGCAGCGTGCAAGCCAGGCTGCCGGCGCCCCACAGGTAGTGCGCATGCACCGGCTGGGCGCCGAACTCTTCGAAGGCAAAACCCGCCACCGGATCGCTGCCCTTGCCGTAGGGCAGGCGCAGCAGCAGGCGCGGCGCGGCCAGGCCGATCCAGGGCGCCACCTCGCTGTGGCGCAGCGCGTTCCAGCCGGCCAGCGCGGCCTCATCGCTGCCGGCCAAGGCCGGATCGCCTGCCGCCAGCCAGGGCCCGCCGGCCTGTGAGGCCAGCACGCCCAGCGCGGCCAGCAAGCCGACGTCCTCGACCGACGGCCCGAAGCTGAACAAGCCCGTCAGCACCGTCCAGCCCTGGCCGCCGGGCTGGTTGCGCCAGCGGTCGACCAGCGCCTTGTAGACGCCAGTCTGGTCGATGCGGCCCTGGGCGGCCACCACGTCGCCCTGCAACTCTTCGCGGCTGACGTCGAACAGGTGCAGTTGCAGTTGATCGTCAAGCTCCAGGCTGCTGATCAGCCACTGCACACCGCGCCAGGCCGACTCCTGTTGCTGGAAACCGGGGGCATGCAGCAGGTCGCGCATCTGGTCGGTGATGGCGGCATCCACCGAGGCGATCAGGCTGGCCTGTTGGGGCGCGATATCGGGCACGATGTGCGGCGCCACGATGCTGCGGATGAAGGCGTCGATGCCAGCGGCCGGTGATGACGCGGCCACGGGCGCCGGAGCGCTGGCCACCTTGGCCGGCTGCCCGCCCAGCAACTGGGCCAGCAGACCGCTGTCGGCGCCGGCCGGCGGCTGGCCCGGCAAGGCCGCTGAGGGCAGCGGCGCAGCGGCGGCAACGCCGGTTTGCCGCAGCTCAGCCGCCGCCTGCGCAAACCGGGCCGGGTCGCCCAGCCGCTGGCGCATTTCGCGCAGTGCCTTGAACAGGGGCAGCCGCGCCAACAGTTGATCGGGGTGGAAGTCATCCAGCGATGCAAAGCCCACCTCACCGGTCGGCAGCAGCACCCGGGGCGCCAGGCGGCACATCACGTCATCGAAATTGTCGATGTCCACCGCGTGGCTGGGGCGGCCCGCCAGCACCGGCCGCTGGCTGCTGGGCGCGCCGCTGAAGTCGCCGATCACCAGCAGCCGCATGGGCCCCCGATCAGTGATGTGGCTGATGCGCGGCCGATCTTGCCGGCTTAAACTGAGATTGAATTCCATGCGTCCCGGCATCGACAGGCTCCTCGGTGCAAACCCCTGAGCCCAGGGTCCGGAGGATCGCCTCGGGTTTGCGGTGAGGGTCAGTTTGCACCGGCAACACGCTCTGGAGCAACAGGTAATGCATGTCCCTCGACCTTAAGCCCACCGCCGACGCCCCCGCCGACGGCACTGCCGACGCCATCGCCGCCACCCTGCAGCTGGCCATGCAGTGCCAGCAGGCCGGCCGGCTTGACGACGCCGATCAGCATTACCGCCAGGTGCTGGCCCAAGCCCCCCGGCATGCCGATGCCCTGCACCTGCTGGGCGTGCTGCAGGCCCAGCGCCGGGATTTTGTGCAGGCCCAGGACTTGATCTGGCAGGCCATCACCGTCAAGCCCGACGAGGCGATGTTCCACAACAACCTGGCCAATGTGTGCATCGAGCGCGGCTTGCTGGCCGAGGCCGAGCCGCTGTATGTGCGGGCGATCGAACTCGATGGGGGCCGGCTGGATGCGCTGAGCAACCTGGGCTTGCTGCTGGCGCGCACCGGCCGCACGGCCGACGCCGAGCGGCTGTTGCTGCGCGCGGTGGAGCTGGCCCCCGACAACCCCGACTGGCGCCAGAACCTGGCCAACCTCTACCTCAAGCTGGGCCGCGAGACCGACGCGCTGCAGCAGTGCCATGACGGCCTGGTGATCGCCCCGCGCAGCCGTGTGCTGCGGGCCTTGCTGGTGCTGGCCTACGGCAGCTTTGGCCACCTGGACCGCGCCGCCCAGGTGCTGCGCGCCTGGGTCAAGGCCGAGCCCGACGACCCCTACCCGCGCCACCACCTGGCCGCCTGCACCGGCGAGCAAGTGCCCGAGCGCGCGTCCGACCAGTACGTGGCCAGCGTCTTCGACGGCTTTGCCCGCAGCTTCGACGCCAAGCTGGCCGACCTGTCCTACCAGGCCCCGGCGCTGGTGGCCGCGGCGGTAGCGGGCCTGGCCGGCCTGCCGACCAAGGCGCTGGATTTGCTGGACGCCGGCTGCGGCACCGGCCTGTGCGGCCCCTTGCTGGCGCCCTATGCCCGCAAGCTGGTGGGGGTTGACCTGTCCGAGGGCATGCTGCGCCGGGCCGTCGAGCGCGGCGACTACGACGAGCTTTTCCAGGGCGAACTGGTGGCCTTTCTGGAGGCCTGCCCGGGCGGCTTCGACGGTGTCGCATCGGCCGACACGCTGTGCTACTTCGGCGCGCTGGCGCACTTCGCTGCGGCTGCCAAGGCCGCACTGCGGCCGGGCGGCTGGCTGGTTTTCACGGTCGAGGCGCTGCAGGTCGATTCGATTCAAAACGCAGCCCCTGAATCAGGCTACCGCCTGCAAGGGCACGGCCGTTATAGTCATTCGCAGGCCTATGTCAGCAAGTCGCTGCTGCAGGCCGGCCTGCAGGACGTGGCCACCCAAGCGGTGGTGCTGCGCAACGAGGGCGGCAAGCCGGTCGATGGCTGGCTGGTCTCGGCCCGCGCGCCCAGCTGAACCAATCGAGGATCTATGGCGCAATCCAAGCCGCTTCAGATGGCGCTCAAGTCCGGTGCCGGCGACAAGCTGCGCTTTGTCTCGATGTCAGCGCAAGAGGAGGTCTCGCGCCTGTTCGAGTACCAGATCATCGCCGTCTCTGACGACGGCAACCTGCTGGCCGATGACCTGCTGGGCAAGCCGGTGGCGGTATCGCTGGCCTTGGGCGACGGCACAACGCGCTGGTTCAACGGCATCGCGGCGTCGTTCGGCATCGAGGGCGGTGAGGGCCGCAACATCAGCTACCGCATCACCGCCCGGCCCTGGCTGTGGCTGCTCACCCGCTCGGCCGATCTGCGCATCTTCCAGGACAAATCGGTCCCCGACATCATCAAGGCGGTTTTTGCCGAGTACAGCGGCAGCGTGGTGGACAAGCTCACCGGCAGCCACCAGCCGCGCACCTACTGCGTGCAATACCGCGAGACCGATTTCAATTTCGTCTGCCGCCTGATGGAAGAAGAGGGCATCTTCTTCTGGTTCGCCCACACCGAGGACAAACACGACCTGGTGCTGGCCGACGACCCCGGCGCCCACACCGCCGCCACCGGCTTCGACAAGATGATTTTCCGGGTGCACCAGGCGGCCTTGGCCGAGCAGCCCGCCATCCACACCTGGCAGATGCGCCATGAGATCCAGACCGGCAAGCTGGTGCTGCGCGACTACAACTTCGAAAAACCCAGTACCGATCTCAAGACCGACACCGTTACCCAGCCGCGCCAGCACGGCGAGGCCGCGCACGAGGTCTATGACTATCCCGGCCTGTATGCCGACAAGGCCGGCGGCGGCGACATCGCCAAGCTCCGGCTGGAGGAAGCCTCGTCACGCTTTGGCCGCTTCACCGGCCAGGGCAATACCCCCGGCCTGGTGGCCGGTGCCAAGTTCACGCTGGCCGACCACCCGCGCGCCGACCAGAACGCCCTCTACCTGGTGCTGGCCACCCAGATCGACATGCGCCAGGCGGCCTACGAGACCAGCACCGGCGCCGACTCGGGCTTTCTGTGCCGGTTCACGCTGCAGCGCTTTGATGAGCCCTTCCGCCCGGGCCGCATCACCCGCAAGCCCTCGGTGGCGGGCCCGCAGACAGCGGTGGTGGTGGGGGCCGGCGATGCCGGCGACATCGCCCCTGACAAATACGGCCGGGTGAAAGTGCAGTTCCACTGGGACCGCGTGGGCAAGAAGGACGCCAACAGCTCTTGCTGGGTGCGGGTGGCCTCGCCCTGGGCCGGCAATGGCTTCGGCATGATCGCGCTGCCGCGCATCGGCCATGAGGTGGTGGTCGATTTCCTTGAAGGCGACCCCGACCAACCGCTGATCACCGGCCGGGTGCACAACGCCGAGAACATGCCGCCCTACGAGTTGCCGGCCCATGCCTCGGTCAGCACGGTCAAGAGCCGCAGTGTCAAGGGCGCGGTGGACGGCTTCAATGAGCTGCGCTTCGAAGACAAGAAAGACGGCGAGTACGTCTGGATGCAAGCCCAGAAAGACCGCTTCGAAGTGGTCGAGGAAACCCTCAAGAGCCAGATCGGCAAGGATGAACACCGCACCGTCAAGAAAGACCGCAAGGAGCTGATCGAGGGCGAGTACCACCTCACCGTGACAAAAGGCGTGAAGCAGAAGTTCGACGCCAAGTTCAGCGTGGATACCGCCGAGGACATCCTCTTCAAGGCCGGCAAGGGCTTCAGCCTGAAGACCGGCAAGGACATCGCGGTCGAGTCCGGCACCGCCATCTCGTTCAAGGCCGGCACCGACGGGCACCTCAAGGTGGGCAAGAACCTGGGCGTCGACGGCGGCATGAATGTCCATATCAAGGGCGGCATGAATGTGGTGATCGAGGCCGGCATGCAGGTCACCATCAAGGCCGGCCCCGCGTCGGTGGTGTTGGGGCCTGACGGGGTGTCGATCACCGGGCCGATGGTCAAGATCAACTCGGGCGGCGGGCCCGGCTCGGGCAGCGGCGCCAGCCCGGTGGCGCCCACCGCGCCCGAGGCGCCGCAAAAGCCCGAAGCCCCCAAAGACCCCTTGAAGCACCGTTGAGTCGGGCAACACTGCCCCCTCCGGCCGCCAACGTCGCCCTGTTGAAGCCGCACCCTCCCGCATGCAAGCTGAAGACACCCTCGCACTAGAGGCCCAGGCCTGGCGCGATTTCGTCACCCAACTGGCCGACCACCTGGCCGGCCGCTGGCCGGCCATGCCTGAGCGCCTGGCCGACCGCTACCCGGCCTTCATCGACCTGGCGGTGCAGCAGGCGCTGGACCTGGGCCTGTGCCGGGCGGCCAGCGTCGCCCGCTTTGTCAACCTGTGGTTCGTCTGGGGTCCGGCCTTCCAGGACAAGCCCGCCTTCGACTGGGCCCCGCCGCTGCTGGCCACGGCCAGCCGCAATGAGTGGCTGGCGCGGCACCAGCTGGTGCAACCCTCGCAGCAAGAGCAGCAACGCCAGCCCGGCGCCCCCAACGAACCCCAGGCCCGGATGGCGG
>JANLZT010000657.1:0-2131 GCA_031366465.1 Betaproteobacteria bacterium
CGGTCCCAGACGATCAGCAGGCCGCCGTAGTTGCGGTCCAGGCAGTAGTCGTTCTGGCCGTGGTGCACCCGGTGGTTGCTGGGCGAGCAGAACACCCGGTCGAACCAGCCCAGCCGGCCCACCAGCCGGGTGTGGACCCAGAACTGGTAGAGCAAATCCACCAGCCCGACGACGGCAAACACCAGCGGCGGCACGCCCAATATCGCCAGCGGCAGGTAGAACACCCAGCCCAGCAAGAAGCCGGTGCTGGTCTGGCGCAGGGCCGTGGACAGGTTGTATTCCACGCTGCTGTGGTGCACCACATGCGCGGCCCACAAGATGTTGATCTCGTGGCCCGAGCGGTGCAGCCAGTAGTAGCAGAAGTCATAGGCCAGCAAGGCGCCTATCCATACCCAAGGTGAGTCGGCCGGCAGTTGCCACAGCGCGGCATGGCTGTAAACCAGGGTGTAGAGCCCCAGTGTGGCCAGCTTGGTGAACACCCCCACCAATTGGCTGATGATGCCCAGCGACAGACTGGCCACGGTGTCGGCCGGCCGGTACACCGCCTGGCCCCGGTGCCGGGCGATGGCGGCCTCAGCGGCCATCATCAGCAGGAACACCGGCACGGCGAAGAGGATGGGGTTGGGCATGGCTTGGATGGCTGGGGATCGGGGGATCAGTCTAAACAGCCCAGGCAAACTGCGGGGCTTGAGCCCAAGCCCACCATGCAAGCAAGCCTCGTCTTCTCCCACGCCAACGGTTTTCCGGCCGGCAGCTACCGGCAACTGTTCGAGGTCTGGCGTGCGGCCGGCTGGCGGGTGCTGGCATTGGAGAAATTTGGCCACGACCCGCGCTTCCCGGTCACCAGCAACTGGCCCCGGCTGCGCGACCAGTTGATCGATTTTCTCGACGCCCAGGTGCCGCAGGGCGCCTGGCTGGTGGGCCACTCGCTGGGCGGCCTGCTCAGCCTGCTGGCGGCCAGCAAGCGGCCCGACCTGGCGCGCGGCCTGGTGATGCTGGATTCACCGGTGATCACCGGCTGGCGCTCGCACACGGTGCAGGTGCTCAAGCGCAGCCGGTTGATCCAGCGGGTGGGGCCGGGCAAGGTGTCGATGACGCGCCGCCACGCCTGGCCGTCCAGCCAGGCGGTGCTGGACCACTACGGCGCCAAGTCCAAATTTGCGCGCTGGGCCCCCGGCATGCTGGCCGACTATGTGGCCGCCGGCACCGAGGCACGCGACGGCCAGCGGGTGCTGGCCTTCGACCGGGCGGTCGAGACCCGCATCTACGACACCCTGCCTCACCATCTCGGCGCGGTGTTGCGGCGCCACCCCTTGCGATGCCCGGTGGGCTTCATCGCCGGCACCCGATCCCGCGAAATGCGCCAGGGCGGGCTGGGCCAGGCCCGTGCGCTGGCCGGCGAGCGCTTTGCGTGGATCGAAGGCAGCCACCTCTACCCGATGGAAAAACCCCAGGAGACCGCCCACGCGGTGCTGGCCTTGCTGGCCACGATGTCGCCGGGCTGACGGGCCGGCCGGTCCCGTCGGGTCGGTATCCCGCAGCGGCGCAGTCTGTGGAAACTACGGATTTCAGCGCGATTGCTGCGACGCATCATTGCGCCCACTGGAGGAAACCCTGGATGGCCATCGACCCCACGCCCACCCCTGCCGCTGCCGCCGTGCGCCGGCCTTTCTACCAATCGCTCTACCTGCAGGTCATCACCGCCATCGTGATCGGTGTGCTGCTGGGCCACTTCTGGCCCGAGACCGGCGCGGCCATGAAGCCGCTGGGCGACGGCTTCATCAAGCTCATCAAGATGGTGATCGCGCCGATCATCTTCTGCACCGTGGTGGTCGGCATCGCCGGCATGGAGGACATGAAGAAGGTCGGCAAGACCGGTGGCCTGGCGCTGCTGTACTTCGAGATCGTCAGCACGCTGGCGCTGCTCGTCGGAATGGTGATCATCAACCTGGTGCAGCCCGGCGCCGGCATGAACATCAATGTCACCACGCTCGACACCAAGGCGGTGGCCGCCTATACCGGCCCGGGCAAGATGGCCAGCACCACCGACTTCTTGCTCAATGTGATCCCCAGCACGGTGGTGGATGCGTTTGCCAAGGGCGAGATCCTGCAGGTGTTGCTGGTGGCGGTG
>JANLZT010000680.1:0-1877 GCA_031366465.1 Betaproteobacteria bacterium
AGGTCCATCGGGTTCATGCCGGCGGCCACGTACTTCATGCCTTCGCGCACGATGGACTGGGCCAGCACGGTGGCGGTGGTGGTGCCGTCACCGGCGATGTCGCTGGTCTTGGAAGCGACTTCCTTGACCATCTGCGCGCCCATGTTCTGGAGCTTGTCTTTCAACTCGATCTCTTTCGCGACCGAGACACCGTCCTTGGTCACTGTAGGGGCGCCGAACGAGCGCTCGAGCACCACGTTGCGGCCTTTGGGGCCGAGCGTGACCTTGACCGCATTGGCCAGAATGTTCACGCCTTCAACCATGCGGGTGCGGGCGTCCGAACCAAAAATGACGTCTTTAGCTGCCATGTGTATCTCCGAATTCAGGGGGTGGGGTGTTGTCGGGCGGGCGAATTACTTCGCAACCACGGCAAACAGGTCTTCTTCGCGCATCACCAGCAACTCGTCGCCATCGACCTTGACGGTCTGGCCCGAGTACTTGCCGAACAGCACGCGGTCGCCCACTTGCACGTTCAGGACGATGAAGTCGCCCTTGTCGTTGCGCTTGCCCGGGCCGACGGCCAGCACTTCGCCCTGGTCAGGCTTTTCGGCGACGTTGTCGGGGATGACGATGCCAGAGGCGGTCTTGGTTTCTTGTTCCAGACGCTTGACGATCACGCGGTCATGCAGGGGACGAAGTTTCATGCGTATCTCCTAGGGGGATGTCTCATCAGCGAGGGCCGCCGGCGCCATGCCAGCACCCCATCACATGCTGGGGACCGGGGGCCAGTGACGGCGGACCCGGTTGTTAGCACTCGTTGGTGATGAGTGCTAGCAACTGATTATAGGGGCGCTTGCCGAGCTTTCAAGGGGTGGGTCCCGCTTGGCCGGCGCTGCGGCCGAGGGCTGGGTCATGGCCGTGCTGCACTGTCAGTCAGGCAAGGTGTCGTCGTCTTCGCGGGTCGGCGGGGCCTCCACCCGGTAGGCCTGGTTGGCCCAGGCGCCCAGATCGACGCCCCGGCAGCGCTCGCTGCAGAAGGGGCGCGACGGGTTGTCGGGGCTGAACAGCGCCGGCCGCCGGCAGGTCGGGCAGGGCACGCGGCGCGGCGCCGGGTCGGGGCTGGCGGGCTGGCTGGGGTCGATCAGGCGCACAGCGTCAGCTCAAACGGCATGTCCACCGGCGCCGGCCGCAGGCGGCCCTCGGCATCGGGCTGCATCAGCCGCACCGACACCATCAGCCGGTGGCCGCTGATCTCGGGCACCAGGTGCTCGCCCGGGTTCAGCCGCAGCCGCAGCAACTGGTAGCTCTTGCCGGGCGGCAGGCTTTGCTGGAACTGCCCGGCCTGGCAGGCCACCTTGTGCGGCACACCGGCCTCGCGCACCAGTTGCAGCAGGGTTTGCAGGGCCTCGGCCAGCGGCGCCAGCGTGGCCACCCAGCCCATCAGGTCGGCGCGCCGTTTGGCCGGTTCACGCTGCTGCCAGGCGTAGTAGGCCGGCAGGTCAAACTCACAGGTGCCGCCGGGGATGCTGATGCGGCTGCGCACGCTGGTCAGCCACTCATGGCCGGCCAGCGACTGGCCGGCCTTGCCGGGCTGCTGGTTGAGGCCGCCGAAGGCCCGGTCGATGCGGTTGATCACCTCGTCCAGCGCCGCTTGCGACACCTGCGGATTGCTGCGGAAGGCAGTGAACTGGGCCTTGTGGCGCTCCAGCTCCTTGAGGATGTCGGACTTGAGGTCGGCACGCGCTGCCACCTCCAGTATCTCGAACAGCGTCACCAGCGCGAAGTGGTGGTCCACCGCCGCGTCGCGCGGCAGCATCTGGCCCAGCCGGTCAAACAGGTGTTCCAGCCGGAGCATGGTGCGGATGCTCTCGTTGAACGGGTATTCGTACAGGACCAAG
>JANLZT010000687.1:0-4470 GCA_031366465.1 Betaproteobacteria bacterium
GCCAACGCGGCCGATGCGATCGAGCCAGCCGACAGGGCCAGGGTGGCCTGCACCAGGGCGGCCAGCGGCCAGCGGCGTCGCAGCATCTTGTCTCCGTTGTCGATGGGCCGAACTGTAGGTGCCAGGCGTGGCCTGGCAGCCGCCCGGCAACCCCGGATCAACCCTGGTGCGGCTTGCGCCCAGCCCGCCGCCGCCAGCGCCGCCGCCGACCCCGCCGCCCGGCCTGCCGGCCGTCCTATCTGTTAGGGATGTCGGCCCACCGACCCCGGCCTATGCTGGCCAGCATGGACGGTCAACAGGGGTTCACCGCCATGCGGGGCCACCGGCCGGCAAGACCAAGGGGATGCACATGACCACACTGATCGCTCGCCATGCGGTCCTGGGCCGGGCCGCCTGCCAGCCGCGTTGCGGCGCCGCAGCCTGCCAGCCGAGGTCGCACCTGTGAGCCCGCCGCTGTTCGATCCGGGCGCCACACCCGCCCCACCGCCGGCCGTGGCAACGGTGCAGATTGAGCTGGACGCCTTCAGCGGCCGGCCCAACCCGACCTGGCAATTGGATGCCCGCCAGGCGCTTGAGCTGCTGGCGCTGCTGGCTGATTTGCCCGCCGCCGCGCCGCGCCCAGCCGCCGGCCTGGGCTACCGCGGCTTTGTGGTCCACCAGGGTGCGGCGGGCGGTGCTTTGGCCGCCCCGCTGCTGCGGGTCTTTGCCGGTGGGGTCGAGATCGACGCCAAACCCTACCTCGACCTGCGTGGCGCCGAGGCCTGGCTGCTGCGCAACGCGCGGGCCATGGGCTGGGCCGCTGTGGTCGATGGCATCAGCGCCCGCTGAGGCCGCGCCCAGATTCAATTTCACCCCGGCACGGTGCCTGGGTGATCACCGGGAGAGACTGCTATGCAAGTGACATTGGACATATTTTCGGGCCGCCGCAATCCGTCGTGGATGCTGTCGGACAAAAACGCCAAGGCGCTGCGGGACCGCATTGCCCACCGCGCGGTGGCCTCGGCCGATGCCGAGGCTGACGGCCATTTTCTGGGCTTTCGCGGCCTGGTGGTGGCCGCTACCGGCGACGCCGACAACGCTGTCGGCCTGCCGTCGGCGCTGCGCATCGGCGGCGCTGCGGCGCCCGACGCCCAGGCCCTCAAGGCCGGCCGCAAGGCGCTCAGCGCCGACGACACCGACGAGGCGGTGAAGTGGCTGCTGTCCACCGGCGCGCATGCCATCGACGACGCGGTGGCCGCCGCCGTGCACGAGGCCGTGGCGGCGCGCCTGCAGGGCCTGCGCGAGGCCGGGCCGGCGGCCGAGGCGATCGAAGAATCCGAGACCGACCTGGGCGCGTCGGTGGCCGCCTGCATCATCGCCAACACGCCCTACAACCCGGGCTTCTGGAACGCCCCGGCGGTCCAGCCACACAACAATTGCTACAACTACGCGATGAACTTCCGCTCCGACACCTTCGCCCAGCCGGGGCGGATATCGGGCCATCCCAACGGCATCATGGATTGCGCCCATGTGGCCGCCGCCGCCAACTGGGACGGCTGCACGGCGGTGTGCAACGGCTCCAACAAGAACGTCGCACTGGTGATCTGGCCGAACGTCGACTACCACTGGTACCGGCGCCACTCCGAGGGCTTCTGGGGCCACAAGCCCGGCGGCACGGCGGCGCGCAATGTGGACAACGCCAACCAGTTGATCAACGGCAGCACCCGCACCCCGGCCAACTGCAACCGCGGCGGCTACACCATTTTCTGCGGCTACCGCTTCTCGCCCACCGGCATGAAGGTGCGCTGAGCACCCGGCGCGGCTGGGCCCGGCCCGGCCGCTGTCGTGCATCCCCCATCCCGATCCCCATCCCGATCCCCATCCACTGACAGGAGTCAAGCAAATGGACCACCTATTGATGAACCAGGCTGCTGGCGAAACCACCGGCCGCTACATCGTCACCTTCCGCGACGGTGCGCATGCCGACGGGCTGGCGGCCTTGAAGAAACACGCCGGCCTGGGCAAGACCAAGCTGATGACGAGTGCTGATTTCGGCACCAGCGGCGTTGACATGGCGCAGCTGCCGGCCGGCGGCGGCGTGGTCCTTGAGCACATCGGCGTGGCGGTGGTCAATATGGACCCCAGCGCCGCCGGGATGATGGCCCAGGAGGCCGGCGACAACTCGGCGGTGCTGGCCATCGAGCCCGAAGGCATCATGTACGCGCTCAGCGAGCTGCCAGGGCTGTCGTTGGACTACCTGCGCGGCTTTCGCGATGCCGCCGACAGCCTCTACAGCCACGCCAGCCGGCCAGGCGGCGAGTCGGCGGTGATCGATGTGGCGGCAGCCTTTGTTGACACCGCAGCGCTGACCTGGGGCCTGCAGGCGACCAAGGCCGGCGGCTCCAATTTCAGCGGCAACGGCATCAAGGTGGCGATCCTCGACACCGGCCTGGTGCTGGCCCACCCTGACTTTGCCGGGCGCCCCATCGTGTCCAAATCCTTCATCCCCGGCGTGCTCAGCGCCAATGACGGCAATGGCCACGGCACCCACTGCACCGGCACCTCCTGCGGCCCGCTCAAACCGCCGATTGGCCGGCGCTACGGCATTGCCCACAAGGCCTTGATCCACATCGGCAAGGTGCTCTCCGACCAGGGCAGCGGCAACGATGGCGGCATCCTGGCCGGCATTGACTGGGCGCTCAGCAACAAGTGCGCGGTGATCTCGATGTCGCTGGGTGCCAATGTGCCCACCACCACGGTGGCCTATGAGACGGTGGGCCAGCGCGCCTTGAACGCCGGCACCTTGATCGTCGCGGCGGCCGGCAACAACGCCAGCCGCGCGGGCGGCAACTTCGGCTTTGTCATCCGGCCGGCCAACAGCCGCAGCTTCATGTCGGTGGCGGCGGTCGATGCCAACCTGAAGGTGGCCAACTTCTCGGCCCGCGACACCGTGCAGACTGCCGGCACCGCCGTGGACATCGCCGGCCCGGGCGTGGCGGTGTATTCGACCTGGCTGATGCCCACCCGCTACAACACCATCTCCGGCACCAGCATGGCCACCCCGCATGTGGCCGGCATCGCCGCACTGTGGGCCGAGGCCACCGGGGCCCGCGGCGCGGCGCTGTGGCAGCGCCTGATCGTCAACGCCCGGGTGCTGGCTGCGCCGGTGGTCGATGTCGGCCGCGGCCTGGTGCAGGCGCCCTAAACTGCTGACTCAGGGCCCGCCACCCCCGGTGGGCCCTTGCAGCGCAGCGCCACAGATCAGGAGGCAGGCATGGCCGGCAAAACCGTCAAAACCCTGGAAGTGGTGGTTACCGTGGCCGACACACACATCGACCGCATTGCCGATGTGGCCCGGCAGTTGTCGGCCGCCGGGCTGGCGGCGCCGCAGGCACTGGGTGCGGCCGGCATTGTCACCGGCAAGGTCAGCGCGGCCGGCCTGGCGGCTTTGCGGCGGGTGCCGGGCGTGCAGGCGGTCGAGGCCGCCGGCAAGGTGCAGCTAGCGCCGCCGGATGCGGACATCCAATAGCTTGGGCTGCCAGCGATGCCCGGGCCTGCGCCGGCTGCCATCAACGCGCTCACCCATCGCCAAGCGCAGCGCGGTCGGGTCCTGCGTTGACAGGTCGCTGCCGAGGATTTCCACCAACACCAGCACGCGGCCCTGCTCAACCCCGACCGCCGCGCCAGCCGCAGGCCAGTCTCAGCCTCTCACCAGGCCAGCGGGTTTAGCTGGTAGAGCAGCGCCAGCTCTCGGTAGACCGCCGGCACCTCGGCCGCCAGGGCCTGGGGCTGCTCGAAGAACAGCTCGCTGGTGACCGCAAAGAACTCGGCCGGGTCGGTGGCGCCGTAGTCGCTGATCAGCGCCGACGGGCTGGCCTGTAGCTGGGCCAGCGCGTCGCCCATCACCGCCGCCCAGCGTTGGCGCTGCGTTGGCGTGGGGCGCCAGGGCCGGCCGTCGGCCAGGCCCTTGTCCTGGTCGATCTGGTGGGCAAACTCGTGCACCACCACATTGCGGCCGTCGCTGGGGTGGGCCGCGCCGGCCAGCACCTCGTCCCAGGCCAGGATCACCTGGCCCTGGGCCCAGGATTGCCCGGCCAGCACCTGGCGCTGCTCGTGCACCACGCCGCCGGCCTGGGGCCGGATGGCCTGCACCGCAAAGGCCCCTGGGTAGACCAGCACCTGTTGCAGCCGGGGGTAGTAGTCGGGCGCGGCCTGGCCCAGCAGCAGCAGGCAGGCCTGGGCGGCGATCACCACCCGCTGCTCGTCGGTGATGGCTTGACCGGCTCAGCCGATGAAGGGCTTTTCGGCCAGGAAGACCCGCATGTGCTGCTTGAGCCGGCGCTGCAGATCGGCCGGCAGCCGGGCCACCACCGGCACCCGCTGGCGCAGGATGCGCCGCCAGGGCGCCGGCAAGGGCAGGGCCCGCAGCCGGGCACGCCGCCGCGCCACCCAGGCCGGCCAGCCCAGCAGGCCGGCCACGCCCAGCAAGGC
>JANLZT010000696.1:0-8655 GCA_031366465.1 Betaproteobacteria bacterium
TCTGGGCCGCCTGGCGCGCGCCACCCCCGCCATGCTGGGCCTGCAATTGCTGGCCCAGGGCCTGGGCGCCGGGCTGGTGGCGGTGCTGGCCTTCAGCCGCGCCGCAGCCTTGCTGGGCTCGGGCCGGGCGGCCTTCTTCGGCGCGTTGGTGCCGGGTGCGGCGTCACTGCTGGCGATCCCGGTGCTGGGCGAGGTGCCCAGCACGCTGCAGGTGCTGGGCATCGTGGCGGTGGTGGCAGGGCTGCTGGTGGCGTTTGGGGCGTTGCGGCTGATGTTGCGGCTGATGCTGCGGCCGACCTTGCCGCGCCAACGTCAGAAGGCGCCTGATTGACCTTGGGCCGGCGGCCTGCAGCGGCCCGGTCAAGCGCTCAGCCCAGTCAAGCCTTCAGCCCAGTTGCAGCCAGACCCGCCCGCCCTCGATCTTGACCGGATAACCCCGGATAGCCGTGGCCGCCGGCTCGCAGGTGGCCAGGCCGCTGCGCACATCAAAGCGGCCCTGGTGCAGCGGGCATTCGATCTCGTGGTCGAGCAAGAAGCCCTCGCACAGCCGGGCCTGGCCGTGGCTGCATTGGTTGTCAGTGGCATAGACCTGGCCCTCGACGCTGTAGAGCGCGATCTCGCCCTGTGGGCCGTTCAGCGCAATCACATCATCGGCTGCCAGCACATCGGCGGCGGCCATATCGGTCCAGGCTGCGCTGGGGTCAGGAGTGGTCATCGGGCAGGGCCTTGGGCTGGCGTCAGATGGGATAGATGATGGCATTGGGCACCATCTCGCTGTCGAAGATGCACAGCCGCTCGGCAAAGCGCAGGCCGCTTTCGGTGCGCACGATGGTGTCGAGGTAGCGGCCCACATTGAACACCGTGCTCGGCCCGTCGGGCTTGGTGCGGAACACGGCGTAGTGGGTCTCGCAGCACAGCCGCCAGGCCTCGCCCGCACCGCCTACTGAGACGATGCGCGGCGGGCTGAGCAGATGGCGCTGGTAGTAGGGGTCGTGGAACAGCGTCTCGCGGATGCCGTAGACGCGGTCTTTGAGCATGCCCACGCTCTCGAAGGCCAGCGTTGCCAGCGGCAGGCCGCGCGCATGGTTCTCGCGCGGCTGCAGGCGGTAGACGCAGGGGTCGGTGAAGAAGCCGGGCCAAGCGTCCCACTCGGCGTTGTCGATGGCGCTGGCGTAATCGGCCTGCAGTTGCACCAGGGCCTGCCAGGTGTCGAAGTCCAGCATTTCAGTACCGCCCGGCCGTTCCGAAGGGACTGAGCACCGCCTCGGGGGGCAGCGAACGCAGAGAGCGTGGGGGTTTCATTTCAGGCGCCCTCCCCGGCTGGCTTGGCCGGCGCCGTCGGCGCTGGCGCGTCATCGGGCTCCATCACCTCGCGCCAGTAGCGGTACATGCCGCGGATCAGGGTCTCGGTGACCATGTGGTCGGTATCGGCCACGCCGTGCCCGCCCAGTTCAACCAAGGTGCGGTGGCCGGGCTTTTGCTCGAAGCCTTGTTGGCTGAACTCGATCACCTCGCCATCGTCGGCCGACACAAAACCCGCCGGGCCGAACAGATTGGCCTGGCGCAGCCGGCGCTGCGTCATCTCGGGGCTGTCGTCGGCAAAGCCGAAGTGCGTCCACACAAAATTGAAGGCGCCATGGCCATCGGGCTGGATATGGCGGGTGGATAAACTGTTGACCTGCTGCTGGAAGATCACGCTGGGGAACAAGGTGGTCATCACCGCGCTGGGCCCGCCCCACCAGGGCTCGGGCACGATGTCGAGAAAACGCTCATCGTGCAGCGTCATCGCCGCCTTGAAGCTCGACACCGCCGTCACTTGCGACGCCGCACCGGCCACCACGCCCGCAGCCCCACGGGTCGACACCATCGCCGCATGGCGGTGGTGGGCGTCCATCACCAATTGCGACTGGTTGTCGGCCCGCCACAGGCCGAAATTGACAAACCAAGTGTGCAGCAAACCGGGGTGGTAGGGGTCTTTGATATTCTCCTGCATCAACTTCCAGTTGCCCGGGATGCGCTGTTTGTTGTAGCCCAGCAGGGTGAGCTGGCGGCCGTCGAACACCCGGTCAAAGTAGTGCAGCACCGCCGGGCCGATAAAATCTTCCAGCGATTCCATGGCGTGGTCGAAGCTGGCAAATACCACCCCGCCGCGGCTGGCCACGCGCAGCTTGGTCAGGCCGTGGTCGGCTGTCTTGAAATCAGCCGGCATGCCGCCGTTGACCTTGCCGGCCTGTTTGACACCGCGCCGGAAGGGCACCCCCTGCAAATCGCCCTGGAGGGTGTAACTCCACTGGTGGTAGGGGCAGACAAACTCGGTCTTCTTGCCATGGCGCTCGCGGCAGAACTGCATGCCGCGATGGGCGCAGACATTCTCGACCACCTGGATCTGGCCATCGGCGGCGCGCACCATGATGACCGAGCGCTCGCCCACCACGCTGCGTTTGAAGTCACCCGGCTCGGGCACCTCGACTTCCAGGCCCACATAGCACCAGTGGTTTTTGTAGAACAGGCGCTGCAGCTCACGCTGGTGGATTGGGTCGCTGGTGTAGGCGCCAAACGGGATGCGGTGGGTGCCGGTGCCGGTGGCGGTGGCGGGCCAGGGCAGCATCGGCAGCGCCGATGCGGCGCTGGGGGTGGCGGGGTTCAGGGTGGTTTCAGGCATCGCTTCTCAACCTCTAGCCAGGGATTTGGGGCTCAACCAGGTTGACTAGCTGCAGCATCGATTCTTGCCATCCCAGATAGCACATCTCTTCTGGAATGACACTGGGTATGCCGGCCTGCACGATGTGCACGTCGGTGCCGCAGACAACCTGCCGCAGCGTGACCGTGACCTGCATCTCACCCGGCAGTTGCGGATCGTCAAATTTATTGCTGTAGCGGATGCGCTCAAACGGCAGCAGCTCTAGATACTCACCGCCAAAACTATGACCGTGGCCGCTGGAAAAGTTTTTGAACGACATCTTGAAGCTGCCGCCCACCACCGCGTCGAGTTGGTGCACGCTGCAGGTGAAGCCATAGGGCGGCAGCCATTTGGCCATGGCGTCGGCGCTCAGAAAGGCCTTGTAAACCTTCTCAGGGCTGGTGCGAAGGACTCGATGAATTTGAACGGTGCCGGTCATGGTGAGCCTTTGGTTTGAAGTGTGAGGCAGAAAAGAGGTGCAAGTTACACAGCCATCCCCTGAATTGCCGGGGTGCCTATCCAGGCCCGCCAAGCCGCTGTGGGCGTGTGCAGGGTAATCCGAAGATCTTCGCTGCCCAGCACCGACGCACGACAGCCGTGCGGGCCCGTTGAAGCTTGGCTAGGGATTTATCGCAATCTTGGCTGGAACCTCGTAGCGCAGTTCGGCAAAGCCGCTGCCGATGGCTTGGGCAGATACCAGACGAAGTGGTGGAAAGGCAATCTGGCGCGGCAACAAGGGCTTGCCGGCGCCGAGCGTCACAGAGCCGATCTGCACGATCAACTCGTCCAGCAGCCCGGCGTCGTGGAACTGGCCCACCAGATCGCCGCCGCCCACCAACCAGATGTTCTTGTGGTTTGCGGCAGCTCGCATCTGTGCATGAACCGGGCCAACATCGCCGCTGACAAATCGGATGTCGGCACCCGGAACGCCTTGAAGCTGGCGGCTGCTGAAGACCCAGGCTGGCTGTGGATACGGCCACGGCTGGGGCGATTCCCCGCTCGCTTTCACGACATGGCGCAGCAGCCACTGGTAGGTCGAAGAACCCATGGCCAGTGCGCCGACATCCAGAATGAACTGTGGATAACTGGTGGCGTTGACGTCACCGAGCTGGAACAGCCATTCAAGCGAATGGTCCGGGGTGGCGATAAAGCCGTCCAGGCTGGATGCAGTGAAGTATTGGGTTTTCATGGGGGCCGCGACGGATTCGTTCACAGGTGGCAGAGGTATCACAGAATCTATACAAATCAAGCATGTAGCAGAGTGTTTTCAAGGGTCATCCGAACGTTCGCAGTTGGCCTTCGATCGCTATTGTTGGTGCTTCAGGCTCGTTCTATCACTGGTTCTGGTCAGGGCTTGGCGAATGCCTCGCTTGGTCAGCTCACATGCAGGAGTTAGGATGATTACCAGGGTTGCGGTTGCGAGGCAAATAAAAATAAGATGAGGTAAGGATGTAATACTCCAAGGACTGATCGCGGCCAATAGGCATATGGCTGGGTAGTGAAAGCAGTAGAGTGGGAAAGTTAGTGAACCAAACCACCGAATGAGAGCTTCTAGTCGCTGTGGAACCGGACGCTCCGCTGACAGCAGACGTCGAACGCAAGCCAAATGTACTGCAAAGACAATCGCAACAAAATAATCTGACGTTATGTTTCTATTGAATGGGGCTCGTCCCCAGGGAAGCCAAAGAGCGCTTTCAGTGCTCGGCAGGTAAGTGATGATAGTGGGGGCGGCAAGGATGCCGACTGCAGAGGTCACGGCGAGAATTTTGCAGAGAAAAGGGGAAATCTGAGGCGATAGTCTTGTGCGGTAGAGGAAAAAGCCAATTAACCATATTGGAAGAAGTGCTGCGATTGTCTTTCCGGCGACCGCAAGTAACATGATTGCAATTGGAATTGAGTAGGCGGCACTGAGAAATAGAAATAGTCCCGCAATCGCATAGTACGTGGCCTCGAAGCTAAGTGACCAATATGGGCCATTGGTTCCCGGCGCAATGCCATTGAAGGCAAATATCTGATACTCATTCACGAACAGGAAGGATGAAATATACCCGGCCCAGCTTTGGGGTTTCCAATGTGCTTTTTGAATTTCATAGAATTCCGGGCGCAGCCAGAGCCCTAAATTGTCAAGTGCCAAGGTCAATATCAGCCCGATGCCGACAACCGAATACAGTCTGGCAATTCTCGCTATGACATAGTCTCTTGGCTTCCCCTCTCGGTTTGCAACAACATATGAGATCACGTATCCCGACAAGACAAAGAAGACTGTCACTGCCATGCTGCCGTATTGGGCCAGTCGCCACCAAACACTTTCATGCGTGAACGGCCTTGCGGCAACGTGAGCAAGGAACACAGCAACCGCAGCGAGAAATCGCAACACATCCAGATATAGAGAGAATGTTCTGGTCATCGAGGCGACTCGGATTTTTATGCCGACGCCCGGATCGACAGCAACCGTTCCCGCACGCCAGCCGGGTAGCTTGCGAACTTGTCTGCAACCAGCGGGTTGAGGATGGGCGTCACGGCAAGGGCGAGCCTAATTATTGACGGCGTCGGCAACAGCGGCAACCACTTTGCGCACGCTCTCCTCGGAATAGCCTCGAAAGACCTGCCGAACCTTGCCATCGCGGGATATTATCAAGAGATACGGAATGCCCGAGCCCTTGTATTTGCTGAAGGCTTCTTGGTAGGGGTCATTTGTCAAGGTGCTTTTCCAGTCCGCCAGTGGCCGGGTGGCTTCGCGAAATTGATCGCGTTCCTCGATATTGACGGCCACCACCCGCAATTTATCCGGCCCCAGCACGCGTTGCAGTTTTTCAAGCAACGGCAGTTCGGTCTGACACGGGCCGCACCATGATGCCCAGAATGTGATGGCCTGCACTTTGCCCAAATGATCTGCCACGCTGATATTCTCGCCGCCTCTGGTGCGGCCCAGTGAGGCCGGTGGATCATCGCCGGGTGACAATTGTGCGTTGCTATTTGAACTTGCAAAAAGTACCGCGCAAGCGGCCAGAACAAAATGTAAGTGCTTGTTAGAAATAGAGTTCTCCCGAAGATCAAATCGATGCACTCTGACGGGCCAAAGCTGATTTATACCGCAGCCAAGAAGGCCAACCACCTCAACCCTCACACAACACCCCCAGCAGCGCCGGCCTGCCAAACAGCCTTTCCACGTTGCCGGGGTTGGCGCCGGGCACCCAGCGGTTGAGTTCCGCCGCGGCATTGATGCCCGATGCCAGCACATAGGCGGCCACCGACAGGTCTTGCGCGCGCACCGACCCGTCCACCAGGCCGTCCACCAGCACGCTGGCAAAGCGCTCGGTCAGGCGCAGCATGGTGCGCTTGACTTGTTTGCGGTGGGCGCGGTCAGGCAGCGCGCTGATGGCGGAGCTGCGCAGCAGCGGGCCGGCGTCCGACAACTGGTAGCGCAGCAATTGCAGGGTGGCGGCGCAACTGCGGTGCCAGCCCGGGCCGCGGGCGCCTTCCGCTGCCTTGAGCACATGGCGGTTGACGGCAAAGCCGCGCTCGAAGCAGGCGCTGATCACATCCAGCTTGGTGTCGTGGTGGTGGTAGAAGGCGCCCTTGGTGAGCTTCAAGCGGGCGGCGATGCGGTCGATCGACGCGCCGCGGTAGCCCTGCTCATTGACCAGTTCGGTGGCGGCGCGCAAGAAGGCCTCGGCGGTGGCGTCACCGTCGGCAGGCGGGTCTGACAGGCCCAGCGCGACCAGTTGGCGCTGGTCCGGCCAGGCCTGGCCGGCGGCGGGCAGGCCGCGCATCAGCAGGTCGGCGATGCGCTCGGCCACCCGTGGGTATTCGTCCTCCTCGTAGCGCCCCAGCCAGCCGGGCAAGGCGTTGACCACCGACAGCAGCAGATGGGTGCGGGCGTTCAGCGCGTCGCGGCCAAGCAGGCTGGTCTGCGGCCCGGCCAGCAGGGCCCTGAGCATGCGGAACATATTGTTGTAGGCCGCGTAGACCGTTTCGGCCTGGGCCTCGGGCAAGGCCCGGATGTCGTTGAACAGGATCAGCGCCGGCTGCGCCCCGCTGGCGATGCCGGCCAGCATCGCGGCATGCAGGGCCAGGTAGTGCGTCACCCGGCCCGGCACGTCGGGGGTGGGCAGCTCGCGCAGGGTCTGCGCCACCAGGGCCTGGCGGGCCTCGATGGCGCGCAGGAAGCAGGCGGTGGCCAGGTCTTCCTTCTTGCGGTAGTAGTAGGTGATGCTGGTGGTGACCAGGCCCACACTGGCGGCGATCTCGCCCAGCGTGGCGCCCTTGACCCCCAGGTCATTGAAGCGCTCGGCGGCCGCCGCCAGGATGGTGTCGCGCTTTTCCTGGAAACGGGCGGTCTTGGGTTTGGGCTTGCGGTGCGGCACGTCAGGCGTCGGTGGGTTCGGGGATGGCGCCGGCCGCCGGGTCCGCCGACCCACCCTCCTGCGCAGGGCCCACCGCATGGCCCACCGCGCTGTCCAGGAGATGGCAGGCCACCGCCCTGCCCTGGCCCAGGTCCTGCAGCACCGGGTCGTCGGTCTTGCAGCGCGCCATCGCCAGGCTGCAGCGGGTGTGGAAGCGGCAGCCCGGCGGCGGCCGCAGCGCGCTGGGCACCTCGCCCTGCACCACCACGCGCTTGCGGGCACGCTCGACCACCGGGTCGGCCACCGGCACCGCCGACATCAGGGCCTGGGTGTACGGATGCAGCGGCTCTTTGTACAGCGCATCGCGCGGCGCGATCTCGACGATGCGGCCCAGGTACATCACCGCCACGCGGTGGCTCAAGTGCCGCACCACCGACAGGTCGTGGGCGATGAACAGGTAGGCCAGGCCAAGACGTTGTTGAAGCTCCTGCAGCACATTGACCACCTGGGCCTGGATCGACACGTCCAGCGCCGAGACCGGCTCGTCGCAGATGATCAGGCTGGGTTCCAGCGCCAAGGCGCGGGCGATGCCGATGCGCTGGCGCTGGCCGCCCGAGAACTCATGCGGGTAGCGATCAGCCATGTCGGGCAGCAGGCCCACGGTTTGCATCAGCTCGGCGATGCGGTCGTCGTAGTCCTGCCGGCTGCCGGCCAGGCCATGCACCACCAGCGGCTCGCCGATGATGGCGCTGACCTTCATGCGCGGGTTGAGCGAGCCATAAGGGTCTTGGTAGACCATCTGCAGACGCCGCCGGATCGGCCGCATCTGCGCCTTGTCGTGGTGGGTGATGTCCTGGCCTTCAAACTCGATCCGGCCCGCCGTGGCGGCCTGCATGCGCAGCACGGCCAGGCCGGTGGTGCTCTTGCCGCAGCCGCTCTCGCCCACCAGGCCCAGGGTCTCGCCGCGCGCCAGCGTGAACGACACACCGTCCACCGCGTGCACCGTGCCGACTTGCTTTTTAAGCACCACCCCGCGCATCACCGGGAAGTGCACCTTCAGGGCTTCAACGCGCAGCAGGGTTTCGGCCATGGCGGGTTTGCTCACACCGGTTCGGCTTCGAGGATGCAGGCCACGCTGTGTCCGGGCTGGATCTCGCGCAGCGGCGGCGCTGCGCTGCGGCAGGCGTCGCTGGCCCGCCGGCAGCGCGGTGCAAAGGCGCAGCCTGCGGGGATGCGGGCCAGGTCGGGCGGCTGGCCTTCGATGGGCACCAGCCGGGCGCTGGTGTCGCCGTCCAGCCGCGGCACCGAGGCCATCAGGCCCTGGGTGTACGGATGGCGCGGATGGGCATACAGCTCGGCCGCCGGGGCCGATTCGACCACCCGGCCGGCATACATCACCACCACCCGGTCGGCGTAGCGGGCCACCACGCCCAGGTCGTGGGTGATCAGCACCAGGGCCGAGCCGGTGCGGTCGGCCAGGTCCTTGAGCAGGTCCAGGATCTGGGCCTGCACGGTCACATCCAGCGCGGTGGTGGGCTCGTCGGCAATGATGAGCTGCGGCTCGCAGGCCAGCGCCATCGCGATCATCGCGCGCTGGCGCATGCCGCCCGAGAACTGGTGCGGGTAGGC
>JANLZT010000762.1:0-2347 GCA_031366465.1 Betaproteobacteria bacterium
GCCCGGTAGGCATACAGGCCGACATGGCGCAGCGGCGCCGGGCTGCTGGGCAACTGGTGGATGCCGCCGGCAAAACCGTCGCGCCACCAGCCTATCGGGGCGCGCGAGAAATACAGCGCCCGCCCGGCGGCGTCCAGCACCACCTTGACCACATTCGGGTTGCAGAACTCGTCCACCGCGTCGATGGCATGGGCCACGGTGGCCATCACGCAGTCGGGCCGCTGCCGCAGCAGGGCGGCGCAGGCATCGATCATGGCCGGGGCGATCAAGGGCTCATCGCCCTGCACATTGACGACCAGATCATCGCCATCCAGGCCCAGCAGAACGCAGGCCTCGGCCAGGCGGTCGCTGCCGCTGGGGTGGTCGCTGCGGGTCAGCACGGCCGCTATGCCATGGGCCTGGCAGGCGGCCACGATGCTGGGCGAGTCGGCCGCTACCACCACTTGTGCGGCGGCGCTGCGGCCAGCGGCTTGGGCCACCCGCACCACCATCGGCAGGCCGGCGATGTCGGCCAGCGGCTTGTCGGGCAGCCGGCTGCTGGCCAGCCGGGCGGGGATCAGCACCGTGAAGCGCATCGCCGGCAGCGCCGTCAAAGCGGGCTGGGCGCCGGCGGCGGAAAGGCCTCCAGCGCCCGTGCCTCGGCCTCCAGCATCACCGGGATGCCGTCGCGGATCGCAAAGCCCAGCCGGTCGGCCGGGCACTGCAGCTCCAGCGGGCGCATGGCGGCGTCGCGCGCCATCTGCAGCGGGCCCTTGCAGACAGGGCAGACGAGCAAATCGATCAGGCGGTGGTCAAGGCTCATGGGGGTGTCGCAAGGGGGCGCAGAGGTTGCGCAAGGCCTCGGCAAAGGCGGGTTCGGGCTGGAAGTCTAGCGGCGCCACCCAGACCCGGGTTCGGCCGCTGCTGCCCGTGCTGCCGGGCGGCAGCTTGACGGCATCTTTCTCGGTAACGATCACGTCGGCGGTGTCGGCCGGCCAGGGCAGGGGCTGCATCGGATGGTGGTCGGCCAGCGGCAGACGCTGGATGTGCAGGCCGGCGGCTTCGAGCATCACAAAGAACGGCTCGGGCCGGGCCAGGCCGGCAGCGGCCAGCAGCGGGCCTGGTGGCAGGGCCGCCCAGCCGCCAGCGGCCGGCGGGCTGCGCCCGGCCCACCAGTCGGCCAGCGGCAGCACGCCCGTCAGGTGCCGCTGGCCCAGGTAGCCGGCCAGTGGCGTGCTGGTGGCCGGCGCGTTGTACAGCACCAGGGTGTCGGCGGGTGCCTGTGGCGGCAGCGGCTGGCGCAAGGGGCCGGCGGGCAGGTGCAGGCCGTTGCCCACGCCGCGTTCGTCAAACACCAGCACCACCCGGTCATGGTGCAGCCGGTGGTGCTGCAGGCCGTCGTCGGCCACCAGCAGGTCAATGGTCGGATGCCGGGCGCACAGGTGGCGGGCGGCCGCCGCACGGTCGGCCCCCACCGCCACCGGCGCCCCGGTGCGCAAGTGGATCAGCAGCGGCTCATCACCCACCTGGCGGGCGCTGCTGTTGGCCTCGACCTGCAGCACGCCCCGGCCCCGCCGGCCCTGGCCGCGGGCGATCACACCGGGTGTGAAGCCCTGCGCGCGCAGCAGCTTGACCAGCGCGATCACGGCCGGCGTCTTGCCGGCGCCGCCGGTGACCAGGTTGCCCACCACCAGCAGAGGCACCGGCGCCTGCTGCACAGCACGCCAGCCGCTGCGGTACAGCGCCGCATGCCCGGCGGCCAAGACCCTGTACAGCCACGAGACCGGCTGCAACAGCCGGGCGACCAGGCCCGGTTGGGGCCTGGCCCACAGGTCGGTGAACCTGTGGCTCAGCGGCTGGACCGGGCGGTCAGGACCAGCCCGGCCCGCGCTGCGGCCCGCCATCGCCGCTCAGCGGCTGCCGCCGGCAGCGGGCAACTGGGTGGCAAAGGTCAGGCGGGGCAGGCCGGCGCGGCGGGCGGCGTCCATCACATTGACCACCGCCTGGTGGGGGGTCAGTGCATCGGCCGAGACGATCACCACCGCGTCGGCGCCGGCCGGGCCGGCGGCTTTTTGCAGCGCGGCGGTCAGCAGCTCGATGGAATTGCCCTCCAGCGGGCTGCGGTTGACAGCGTAGCGGCCGTCACCGGTGACGCTGATCAGGATCTCGGACGGCCGCTCCTTCAGCCGCTCGGCATCCGCCGTGGGCAGGTTGATCTGCAGCTCGGAGTAGCGGCTGTAGGTGGTCGACAGCATCAGGAAGATCAGCACCACCAGCAGCACGTCGATGAACGGGATCAGGTTGATCTCGGGCTCGTCGGTGCGGCGGCGGTGGAACTTCATGGGGTGTTGGGCAGGCAGCGGGCGGG
>JANLZT010000766.1:0-8121 GCA_031366465.1 Betaproteobacteria bacterium
CGCCCACCCACCCCTTGCACATGAACATCTTGCTCACCGGCGCCGCCGGCTTCATCGGCAGCCATGTCGCCCGCCTGTTGCTTGACCGCGGCGACAGCGTGCTGGGCCTGGACAACCTGAACACCTACTACGACCCGCAGCTGAAAAAGGATCGCCTGGCGCGGCTGACCGGCGACGCGGCCTTCCGCTTTGTGCCAATGAACGTGGAAGACCGCAGCGGCATTGCCGAGCTGTTCGCCCGCGAGAAGTTCGACCGGGTGGTGCACCTGGCGGCCCAGGCCGGCGTGCGCCACTCGCTGGTGGACCCGCTGGCCTATATCGACAGCAACATCGTCGGCTTCACCAATGTGCTGGAGGGCTGCCGTCATCACGCCGTGCAGCACCTGGTGTATGCGTCCAGCAGCAGCGTCTACGGCGGCAACACGCTGATGCCGTTCTCAGAACAACACGGGGTGGACCACCCGGTCAGCCTGTACGCGGCCACCAAGAAAGCCAATGAGCTGATGGCCCACACCTACAGCCATTTGTTCACCTTGCCCACCACCGGGCTGCGCTTCTTCACCGTCTACGGCCCCTGGGGCCGGCCGGACATGGCCTTGTTCATGTTCACCAAGGCGATCCTGGCGGGTGAGCCGATCAAGGTCTTCAACCACGGCCACATGGTGCGCGACTTCACCTATGTGGACGACATCGCTACCGGCGTGGTGCATGCGCTGGACCGGCCGCCCCAGCCCGACCCGGCCTACGACCGGCAAGCCGCCGACCCTGCCGCTAGCTGGGCGCCCTACCGGGTGTTCAACATCGGCAACCAGCAGCCGGTGCAGCTGATGGATTTCATCGCCGCCATCGAGCGCCACACTGGCAAAAAGGCGCAGAAGGTGTTGATGGACCTGCAACCCGGCGATGTGCCGGCCACCTTTGCCGATGTGTCGGCGCTGGCAGCCTGGACCGGCTTCCAACCAGCCACCGCCATCGACGACGGCGTGGGGCGGTTTGTGGCCTGGTACCGGGCTTACTTCAAGGTTTGACCCGTCAACGTCTGACTGACACCGCCGCCAGCCCGGTGGCGAAGAAATGCGGGTTCTCGAAGCCCGCTTTGCCATAGGCCAGCGGGCGCTCGCCCGGCAGTGCCAGCACCTGCCCACCCGCGGCTGCCAGCACCGCATGGCCGGCGGCGATGTCCCACTCCATGGTGCGGCCGTGGCGGGGGTAGAGGTCGGCCTCGCCTGCCGCGATCAGGCACAGCTTGAGGGATGAGCCGGCGTTGACCAGGCGGGCCACCTTGCGCCCGGCCAGAAAATCCTGCAGCGCCTGCGCGTCGCCATGGGAGCGGCTGGCGACCACCGTCAGGCCTTCAGCCGGCACCGCCCGGCAGGTGATGGCGCGGCGGCCCTGCGCGTCCTCCAGCCAGGCCCCAACGCCAGCCGCACCGGCATACAGCCGCCCCGCCGGGCCGCCCAGCGCTGGCGCAAACACCACCCCCAACACCGGCAGGCCGTGCTCGATCAAGGCGATATTGACGGTGAATTCACCGTTGCGGCCGACGAACTCCCGGGTGCCGTCCAGCGGGTCGACCAGCCAGAAGCGCCCGCTCGACACATCGGGCACACGGCCTGCGGCCACCGATTCTTCGGCCACCACCGGCACAGCGGGCGTCAGCGCGGCCAGCCCGGCCAGGATCAGGGTCTCGGCACGCTCGTCGGCCTCGGTCACGGGCGACGCATCGCCCTTGCCCCGCACCGCAAAGTCAGTGGCGTAGACCGCCATCACCCGCGCGCCGGCCCGGCGCGCCAGGCCGGCCAAAGCTTCGAGCAATTCAGCACTGTTCATCGGTCTGTTCCTGTTCGGGGGCTGGCTAAATCAGGCGCTGCCATGTACCGTACATTAAATATTTAAGGTTGCCATTCTGGCCCACCCGGGCGCTGCCCCTGCCCCTGCCGATGAACCCGATGAACCCCGCGAAGCCCGCCTCTGCGTCTCTCGCCGCCCCAGCCACCCCAGCGGTGCGGCGTGCGGTGGAGATGCGCCTGGCAGGCTGCACGCTGCGCCAGATCGGCCAACAAACGGGCCTCAGCGCACCGACGGTTATCGGCGCCTACAAGCGCTTCTTGAGCGGCGGTTGGCACGGCGTGGCGCCTGCGCCGCGCGGCCGCCGCAACGGCCAGGGCCGGGCCTGGGCGCCGGCCGATGAAGCCTGGCTGCTGGCCACCGTCACCCGCAGCTTGCCCGCCAGCCAGGGCTTGACTGACGGCTTGTGGACCGCCGACGCGGTGGCCGCCCTGATGCAGCAGCGCACCGGGGCCCGGCCCGGCCCGCGCGCACTGTCGCGCAGCCTGCACCGGGCCGGCCTGTTGCTGCCGAGGATGGCCGACCAGGCCCGGCACGACCCGGGCCTGGCCGATTGGCAGGCCCAGCAATGGCCGGCCCTGGTGCGCAGTGCGCGCCGGCACCAGACCCAATGGGCGTGGGTGGGCCAGACGGCGGTGGCGACGCCTGCCGGGCGCTGCCGCTTGCTGGTGGCGCAACAGTTGCGGGGCGGCTGCGCCTGGATGCCGCTGGACGATGGCCAGGCCCACCAGATCTCGGCCTATGCCCGCTTCCTGGGCCTGCTGGCCGCCACCTGGCCCGGGCACCGGCATGTGCTGCTGCACGGCGTGCCCATCGATCACCCGACGCTGCAGGCCTGGCGCCTGCAGCAAGCCGGCCGCGCCCTGGTGGCCTGCCCCTGCGGCCCCGGCAACCCGGTGGCCGCCACGCCGGCGCCCAAGAACGCCACAACCACCGCCACGGCCCCCCAACCGAGAGCTGCCAAGCCCATGAAACTGACCCATCTGCAACGCCTGGAGGCCGAGAGCATCCACATCCTGCGCGAAGTGGTGGCCGAGTGCGAACGCCCGGTGATGCTGTACTCCATCGGCAAAGATTCCGCCACCATGCTGCACCTGGCCAAAAAGGCTTTTTTCCCGGCGCCGCCGCCGTTCCCGCTGCTGCATGTGGACACCACCTGGAAGTTCCGCGACATGTACGCGATGCGCGAGCGCATGGCCCAGGAGATGGGCATGGCGCTGCTGGTCTGGCACAACCCCGAGGCTGTTGCCAAGGGCATCAACCCGTTTGACCATGGCTCGCAGATCCACACCGACCTGTGGAAGACCCAGGGCCTGAAACAAGCGCTGGACCACCACGGCTTCGACGCGGCCTTTGGCGGCGCCCGGCGCGACGAGGAGAAAAGCCGGGCCAAGGAGCGGGTCTTCAGCTTCCGCAGCGACCAGCACCGCTGGGACCCAAAAGCCCAGCGCCCCGAGCTGTGGAAGCTCTACAACGCGCGCAAACGCAGCGGTGAATCGATCCGGGTGTTCCCGATCTCCAACTGGACCGAGCTGGACGTCTGGCAATACATCCACCTCGAGAACATCCCCATCGTGCCGCTCTACCTGGCCAAGGAAAGGCCGGTGGTCGAGCGCAACGGCACCCTGCTGATGGTCGACGACGAGCGCTTCCGGCTGGACCCGGGCGAGGTGCCGGTGATGCGCAAGATCCGCTTCCGCACGCTGGGCTGCTACCCCTTGTCGGGCGCCATCGAGAGCCAGGCCGACACCCTGCCGGCCATCATCCAGGAGATGCTGCTGGCCCGCACCAGCGAGCGCCAGGGCCGCATGATCGACCACGACCAGAGCGCGTCGATGGAGAAGAAGAAGCAGGAAGGATATTTTTAATGAGCCACGTCTCTGACCTGATCGCCACCGACATCGGCGCCTACCTGCAGCAGCACGAGCACAAAAGCCTGCTGCGCTTCATCACCTGCGGCAGCGTGGACGACGGCAAGAGCACGCTGATCGGCCGCCTGCTGTTCGACGCCAAGATGCTGTTCGAAGACCAGCTGGCCGCGATCGAGGCCGACAGCAAGAAGTGGGGCACCCAGGGCGGCGACATCGACTTTGCGCTGCTGGTGGACGGCCTGGCCGACTAGCGCGAGCAGGGCATCACCATCGACGTGGCCTACCGCTACTTCAGCACCGAGCGGCGCAAGTTCATCGTCGCCGACACGCCCGGCCACGAGCAATACACCCGCAACATGATCACCGGCGCGTCCACCGCCGACGTCGCGGTGATCCTGATCGACGCCCGCAAGGGCGTGCTCACGCAGACCCGGCGCCACAGCTTTCTGGTCAGCCTGATCGGCATCCGGCGGGTGGTGCTGGCCATCAACAAGATGGACCTGGTGGACTACAGCCAGGCGGTGTTCGACCGCATCCACGATGACTACCGCGGCTTTGCCAGGCAGATTGGCCTGGACGACATCACCGCGATCCCCTTGTCGGCGCTCAAGGGCGACAACATGCTGCAGCCCAGCCCCCGCACCCCCTGGTTCCACGGCAGCACGCTGATGGGATTTCTGGAGACGGTGGTGGTGGACGAGCAGCGCCAGCAGCAAGGCCCGTTGCGCCTGCCGGTGCAATGGGTGAACCGGCCCAACCTCGACTTTCGCGGCTTTGCCGGCACCCTGGCCAGTGGCAGCGTCAAGCCGGGCGACCGGGTGCGCATCCAGCCCTCGGGGCGCGAGAGCACGGTGGCCCGCATCGTCACCGCCGGGGGGGATCTGGCCATCGCCGTGGCCGGCCAATCGATCACCCTGACGCTGGCCGACGAGGTGGATGTCTCGCGCGGCGACCTGATCAGCGCTGCCGACAGCCCGGCCGAAGTGGCCGACCAGTTCGAGGCCACGCTGGTCTGGATGGCCGAGGAGCCGATGTACCCCGGCCGGCCCTATTTGCTCAAGATCGGCACCCGCACCGTCAACGCCACCATCACCGAGCCCAAGTACCGGGTCAACGTCAACACGATGGAGCATTTGGCGGCCAAGCAGTTGGCGCTCAACGAGATCGGCGAGGTCAACCTGGCGCTGGACCGGGCGATTGCCTTCGACCCCTACGACAGCAACCGCGAGACGGGTGGCTTCATCCTGATCGACAGGCTGAGCAACAGCACGGTGGGCGCCGGCATGCTGCGTTTTGCGCTGCGCCGCGCGCACAACATCCACCTGCAGCCGGTGGACGTCGACAAGGCGGCCCGCGCCGCCCACAAGGGCCAGCGCCCGGTGGTGGTCTGGTTCACCGGCCTGTCGGGCGCCGGCAAGAGCACCATTGCCAACCTGGTCGAGAAAAAACTGCATGCGATGGGCCGCCACACCTATTTGCTGGACGGCGACAACGTGCGGCACGGCCTCAACAAAGACCTCGGCTTCACCGAGGCCGACCGGGTCGAGAACATCCGCCGGGTGGCCGAAGTGGCCGGCCTGATGGTGGACGCCGGCCTGATCGTCATCACCGCGTTCATCTCGCCCTTCCGCGCCGAGCGGGCGCTGGCCCGGGGCCTGATGGGTGCCGGTGAATTTGTCGAGGTGCATGTGGACACGCCGCTGGCGGTGGCCGAGCAGCGCGATGTCAAGGGCCTGTACAAGAAAGCGCGCCGGGGCGAGCTGAAAAACTTCACCGGCATCGATTCCCCCTACGAGGTGCCCGAGTCGCCCGAGCTGCGCGTCAACACCGCCGTGGGCAGCGCCGAAGCCGCCGCCGACCAAGTGGTCGAGCGGCTGCGCACGCTGGGCCTGCTCAGCCTGCCGGGCTGAAACCATGGACTGGCTCAACACACTGGCCGGCTTTGGCGTGGGGGTGATGGTCGGTATCACCGGCGTCGGCGGCGGCGCGCTGATGACGCCGATCCTGGTGCTGTTGTTCGGCGTCAGCCCGGCGGCGGCCATCGGCACCGACCTGTGGTTTGCCGCGATCACCAAGATGGTGGGCGGCACGGTGCACCACCGCAAGGGCAGCGTCGATTGGCAGGTGTTTCGGCGGCTCTGCCTGGGCAGCCTGCCCAGCAGCCTGGCCACCCTGGCCTGGTTGCAGCAGGCCCAGTTGGCGCAGCTCAAGACCGGCCTGCTGATGAACGCGCTGGGCGGGGTGCTGCTGCTCACCGCAGTGGCGATGGTCTTCAAGCGCCAGACCCATGCGCTGGGCCAGAAGCTGCGCTCGCAACAGCCCGAGCGTTTCAAGGGCGCGCAGCCGGCGCTCACCGTGCTGGCGGGCGCGGTGCTGGGCTTTTTGGTCACGCTCACCTCGATTGGCGCCGGTGCGCTGGGCGCGGTGATGCTGCTGGCGCTCTACCCCTACCGCATGATCCCGGCCCGCCTGGTGGGCACCGACATCGTCCACGCCATCCCGCTGACCATCGTGGCCGGCACCGGCCATCTGCTAATGGGCCATGTCGACCTGGTGTTGCTGGGCAAGCTGCTGCTGGGTTCGATCCCCGGCATCGTGCTGGGCTCGCTGCTGGGCGCCCGCACGCCGGAGCGGGTGCTGCGGGGGGCCATCTCGGTGGTGCTGGTAGCGGTAGGCGCCAAGCTGCTGGCGGCCTGAGCCGCCCCCGCACGCAAGGCTAGCGCCGCTCCAGCCACTCGGTGGCCAGCAGCTTGCGGTCGATCTTGCCGTTGGGGTTGCGCGGCAGCGGGCCGACCACCACCTCGATGCCTTGCGGCACCATGTAGGCGGGCATGCGAATCTTGCAATCGGCCAGCAGCGCGGCGACATCCACGCCATCGGTATCCGCTGCCGGCGTGACGATCACCTGGATCGCCTGGCCCAGCGTGGCATGGTCCACCCCGAACGCGGCACATTCACCCAGCATCCGGGTGGCGTACAGCACCTCCTCGACCTCGGTCGGGCTGACGCGGTAGCCCGAGGTCTTCATCATCTCGTCGCGCCGGCCGATGAAGTACAAAAAACCTTCGGCATCGCGCCGCACGGTGTCGCCCGAGAAGACCGCGATCTCGGGCAACTGCAAGCCCGGCTCACGCCCACCCGCCCCGGCCGGCAGCGGCTTGTAGCGCTCGGCCGTCTTCTCGGCGTCGTTCCAGTAGCCCAGGCCCACCAAGGCGCCCCGGTGCACCAGCTCACCGGGCTCGTCGGCCGCGCATTCGCTGCCATCGTCGCGCAGCACCAGGATCTCGGCATTGGGGATGGCCTTGCCGATCGAATCCGGCCGGCGGTCCACCTCGTCGGGTGCCAGGTAGGTGGACCGGAAGGCCTCGGTCAGGCCGTACATCAAAAAGGGCTGGGCCCGGGGCACCCGCTCGCGCAAGGCGTTCAATGTCTCGCGCGGCATGCGCCCGCCGGTGTTGGCAAAGTAGCGCAGCGTCTGGCCCACCTCGGCCGGCCAAGCCATCTGCGTGAGCTGGATGTAGAGCGGCGGCACAGCGGTCAGGCCGGTGACGCGCTCGCGCACCAGGGCCCGCAGCACATCGCGCGGCATCAGGTAGTTCAGCAGCACCACCCGGGCGCCGGCATGGAAGGCGGTGGTCAATTGGCTGAAACCCGCATCAAAGGACAGCGGCAGCGCCGCCAGCAGGGTATCGCCAGCGTGGTTGCCCAGGTAGCCGGCCACGCTCTTGGCGCCAGCCACCATGTTGCGGTGGCTCAGCACCACGCCCTTGGGCCGGCCGGTACTGCCAGAGGTGTAGAGGATCGCGGTGATGTCGGCGTCGATCACGCGGTGGGCGGCGGCCGCTGGCGCGCTGGCCAGCGCCCGCCAGTCATGGCATTGGACGCCCTCGGGCAGGGTCGGCGGGGTGTCGCCCGGGTCGGTCAACACCACATGCCGCAGGCCGGGTGATCGCGCCAACCAGGGCGCCACCAGCGCCAGCCGGTCGGCCGAGGTGACCAGCACCCGCACGTCGCAATCGGCGGCGATGTAGAGCACCTGCTCGGGCTTGAGCAGCGGGTTCATCGGCACCATCACACCGCCGGCGGCCGGCGCGCCGAAACTGGCGACCACGGTCTCGAAGCGCTTTTCAAGCCAGATGCCGACGCGCTCGCCACGCTGCAGGCCCAAGCCGCGCAGGCCCTGGGCAAAGCCGGTCACCTCGGACGCCAAGCGCTGGTAGGTCCAGGTCTCGGCAGCGCTGGTGAGCGCATCAGCGTCCGGCGTGAGGCTGGCTGCGCGTGAAATCAGCTCATGCAAGAGCACGGCCTCGGGCAGGATTGGTTGCATGACTTCGTCGGCGCTGGGCAGGCTCAGGGTTGATCCAGCCGACACTTTATCGTCAGCCCCTTGATCGCAGCCTCG
>JANLZT010000811.1:0-9100 GCA_031366465.1 Betaproteobacteria bacterium
CGCTCACGCACCCAGAACACCGAGCTGGGCGTGTTTGTCGAAAGCCCCGAACTGGCCCGCGAGATGCTGCGGGTGATCAAGATCAGCCGCACCCAGAACGCCTACCGGGTGCGCCACACCCAAAGCCGCCAATTGCAATGGGTGGCGGTGGACGACGACCGCGAAACGGTGCTGGACCAGGAGCCCGAATCAACGCTGTGGCAGCGCCTGCAGAACCTGCTGTTGGGCGGCGTGGTGCCCGAGCAATTGCTGTGAGCCTGGCAAAAAAAGCCACCGACAGGCAGGGGCCTGGTACGGCGGCTGGCTTGGCCTCGGCGCGCAGTGAGCGCCGGGTCCGGCCTATCAGTTGCGCGACTTGTCCACCAGCTTGTTGGCCTTGATCCACGGCATCATCGCCCGCAGTTTCTCACCCACCACCTCGATCTGGTGCTCTTCGGTCAGGCGGCGGCGTGAGATAAGCGTAGGCGCGCCGGCCCTGTTCTCCAGGATGAAGCTCTTGGCATATTCACCCGTCTGGATGTCGGTCAACATCTGCTTCATCGCCTTCTTGGTGTCGCTGGTGACTACCTTGGGCCCCGACACGTACTCGCCATACTCGGCGTTGTTCGAGATCGAGTAATTCATGTTCGCGATGCCGCCCTCATAGATCAGGTCGACGATCAGCTTCAACTCATGCAGGCACTCGAAATAGGCCATTTCGGGCGCATAGCCGGCTTCCACCAGGGTCTCGAAACCGGCCTTGATCAGCTCCACTGTGCCGCCGCACAGCACGGCCTGCTCACCGAACAAATCGGTCTCGGTCTCTTCACGGAAGTTGGTCTCGATGATGCCGGCCTTGCCGCCGCCATTGGCTGCGGCATAGCTCAGGGCCAGGTCACGCGCCTTGCCGGTCTTGTCGGCATGCACGGCGATCAGGTGGGGCACGCCGCCGCCCTGGGTGTAGGTATTGCGCACGGTGTGGCCGGGGGCCTTGGGCGCCACCATCCAGACGTCGATGTCCTCGCGCGGCACGACCTGGCCATAGTGCACATTGAAGCCGTGGGCAAAGGCCAATGACGCCCCGGCCTTCATGTTGCCGGCCACGTCCTGGTTGTAGACGGTGGCGATCTGCTCGTCGGGCAGCAGGATCATCACCACGTCGGCGGTCTTGACGGCGTCGGCGATCTCGGCCACCTTCAGGCCGGCCTTCTCGGCCTTGGCCCAGGATGCGCCGCCCTTGCGCAGGCCGACCGTGACCTTGACGCCCGAATCGTTCAAGTTCTGGGCATGGGCATGGCCTTGCGAGCCATAGCCGATGATGGTGACGTTCTTGCCCTTGATCAGGCTCAGATCCGCGTCCTTGTCGTAATAGACCTTCATGGTGTTCTCCGGGGTGTGTTGAGGGGAATGGATGGGTCGGATGGGTCGGATGGGTATCAAACGCGAAGAATGCGTTCACCACGGCCGATGCCACTGGCACCGGTGCGCACGGTCTCGAGAATGGCGGTCCGGTCGATCGCCTCGATGAAGGCGTCGAGCTTGCCAGCGTCACCGGTCAGCTCCAGCGTGTAGCTCTTTTCGGTCACGTCGATGATGCGGCCGCGGAAGATCTCGGCCATGCGTTTCATCTCCTCGCGCTCTTTGCCCACGGCGCGCACCTTGATCAACATCAGCTCGCGCTCGGTGTAGCTGCCTTCGGTGAGATCGACCACCTTGACCACCTCGATCAGGCGGTTCAAGTGCTTGGTGATCTGCTCGATGACATCGTCCGACCCGGCAGTAACGATGGTCATGCGCGACAGCGAGGCATCCTCGGTGGGCGCCACGGTCAGGCTCTCGATGTTGTAGCCACGGGCCGAAAACAGCGCCACCACGCGGGACAGGGCGCCGGGCTCGTTTTCGAGCAGCACGGCAATGATGTGTCTCATAGTCAATCCTTGAGGCGGGCCCTGCAGGCCGGCGGTGGTAACCGCCAGCCCTCGGCCGCGCCAGGTTCAAATCCAGGGGGGAAACCAAATCGTCCGCTCTGTGACGGCCCATCCGGCGGCATATCGCACTGGCGCCGGTAAGCGCCAGGGCCAACGCCGCCTTCAGCGGCTCACAGGTCCTCGGACCCCAGCAGCATCTCGGAGATGCCCTTGCCTGCCTGCACCATCGGCCAGACGTTTTCGGTCTGGTCGGTGCGCACATCGAGAAAGACCGTGCGGTCTTTGAGACGCAGCATTTCCCTCAATGCCGGCTCTACCTCGGACGGACGCTCGATCTTGATACCCACATGGCCATAGGCCTCGGCCAGCTTCACAAAATCAGGCAGCGCATCCATATAGCTGTGCGAGTAGCGGCCGCCGTAGTCGATCTGCTGCCACTGCCGCACCATGCCCAGGTAGCGGTTGTTGAGCGAGACGATCTTGATCGGCGTCTTGTATTGCTGACAGGTGGACAGCTCCTGGATGCACATCTGGATCGAGCCCTCGCCGGTGATGCAGAACACCTCGGAATCGGGCTTGGCCAGCTTGATGCCCATGGCATACGGCAGGCCCACGCCCATGGTGCCCAAGCCGCCCGAGTTGATCCAGCGCCGGGGCTGCTCAAACCGGTAGTACTGCGCCGCCCACATCTGGTGCTGGCCCACGTCGCTGGTGATATAGGTGTCGATGTTGCGCGTCAACTCGCACAAGGTCTGCACCACAAACTGCGGCTTGATGACATCGTCGCTGTTCTTGTAGGCCAAACACTCGCGCTTGCGCCACTCGTTGATCTGGCCCCACCACGACGCCAGCGCGTGGCTGTCGGGCCTGAGTTGCGATTCTTTGACATGGGCAATCATCTCCAGCAGCACGTCCTTGGTGTCACCGACGATGGGGATGTCCACCTTGACCCGCTTGGAGATCGACGACGGGTCGATATCGACATGGATGATCTTGCGCTCGACCGACGCAAAGTGCTTGGGGTTGCCGATCACCCGGTCATCAAAGCGCGCACCCACGGCCAGCAGCACATCGCAGTGCTGCATCGTCATATTTGCCTCGTAGGTGCCGTGCATGCCCAGCATGCCCAGGAACTTGGGGTCAGACGACGGCATCGCGCCCAGGCCCATCAGCGTATTGGTGCAGGGGAATCCCAGCAAATCAGCCAGCTCGCGCAATTCGGCCGACGCATTGCCCAGGATCACTCCGCCGCCGGTGTAGATGTAGGGCCGGCGTGCCGTCAGCAGCAACTGCATGGCCTTGCGGATCTGCCCACCATGGCCCTTCTTGACCGGGTTGTAGGAGCGCATCTCCACCCGCTCGGGGTAGCTGAATGCACAGGTCTTCTGCGACACATCCTTGGGCACATCCACCACCACCGGGCCGGGCCGGCCAGTGCGGGCGATGTGGAAGGCCTTTTTCATCGTCAGCGCCAGGTCGCGCACGTCCTTGACCAGGAAGTTGTGCTTGACGATGGGCCGGGTGATGCCCACCGTGTCGCATTCCTGGAAAGCATCCAGGCCGATTGCCGGCGTGGGCACCTGGCCGGTGATGATCACCATCGGGATCGAGTCCATGTAGGCGGTGGCGATGCCTGTCACGGCATTGGTCACGCCGGGCCCACTGGTGACCAGGGCCACGCCGACCTCGCCAGTGGCCCGCGCATAGCCGTCGGCGGCGTGCACGGCGGCCTGCTCGTGGCGCACCAGCACATGCTCAATGCTGTCTTGCTTGTAGAGCGCGTCGTAGATGTAGAGCACCGCCCCACCGGGGTAGCCCCACATGAACTTGACGCCTTCGGCCTGCAGGCAGCGCACCAGAATCTCGGACCCGTTGGGATCGGTGCCGGGGCTGGCCAGGGGGGCGGGAGTTTGCGGCAAGGCCGCAGGCGGCATCGCGCCGCGCTTGAAGTCGGGTGTCATGTCCATCTAGAACCTCTGTGAATTTCTCTGACGAAAATCCATCGGTGCCCCTTCACGCGCCCTCGTGAGGCGGTGTCGGAACCAGGGCGATCAAAAACAAAAGGCCCCCTCGGGTAGGCGGGCCAGCTTCAGACCAGTGACGCTTTGTGCGAAGCAGCATTATCACATCACATTCGGCCAGACGCCGGGCTTGGCCCGGCAGCCCAGGGTCGGGGTGCCATAATCTTGGGCGGTTCGGGACCGCCCCCCAACCGGGTGAAGCGGATCAGCCTTGGCGAGCGACAAAGAACTATCAGACTTCCTCAAGATCGTCGAAAAGCGCGCCTTCAAGCGCACCGTTTATGCGGTGCGCGATGAAGATGCCGCGCTCGACATCGTCCAGGACTCGATGATCCGCTTGTCCGAGAAGTACGCTGACCGGCCGGCGGCCGAGTTGCCCTTGCTGTTCCAGCGCATCCTGTCCAACGCGACGATGGACCATTTCCGGCGCCAAAAGGTGCGGAACTCGGTGCTGCAAAACATGTCGGACTTCGACGTGGATGCCGGCGACGGTGATTTTGATCTGCTGGAAAGCCTGGAATCTGCCGAAGGCATGCTGGGCGCCGAAAGCGCGGCCGACACGGTGTCCCGGTCACAGATCTTGCTAATCATCGAGGCGCAGGTGGGCGAGTTGCCCGCGCGTCAACGGGAAGCCTTCCTGTTGCGTTACTGGGAAGAGCTGGATGTTGCCGAAACGGCATCGGTCATGGGTTGCTCTGAAGGCAGTGTCAAGACGCACTGTTCCAGGGCCGTGCATGCACTTGCCAAAGCACTGCGCACCAAGGGACTGGCACCATGAACCACAAGACACCGCTGACCACAATTGCTGCCGCATCGCACAGCCTGGCCACCCAGGAGGCACGGGTCGCAGGGCGCATCACGGCCCTGCTCAGCCAGGGCATTGACGACCTGCCCCACGACATCGCCGAGCGCTTGCGTTTCGGGCGCGAGCGGGCGCTGGCTGCAGCCCGCCACCAACGCCGGCAAGAGGCCGTGGTGGTGGCGTCCACGGTGTCGGTGAGCGGCCGCGCAGCCACGCTGGCCGGGCCACCGTCGATGTGGCTGCGCCTGGCGTCGGCCCTGCCCTTGGTGGTGCTGGTGGCCGGGCTGGTGTTGATCCAGCAGCACCACGATCTCGAACAAATCACCGCCGCTGCCGAGATCGACAGCGCCTTGCTGGCCGATGAGCTGCCGCCGGCAGCCTACCGCGACCCCGGCTTCACCGAGTTTCTTCGCAGCGCCGAGGCGCCTTGAGCGCGGATGGACCGGTGACACGGCGGCTGTCCACCCTGCTCCTGATCGCGGCTGCCACGGCAGCCGCTGTCGTTGGCAGCGTGCGTGCTGCAGCCCCGAGCCCGGTTGCACCGGCCTCAGCCGCCCCGGTCGCCCAAGTGCCGCCGCGCGCCGCAACGCCCACTCGGCCGGCCTGGCAGTCTTTGAGCCCCCAACAGCGCACCATCCTGGCGCCTCTTGAGCGCGACTGGGGCAGCATCGATGCACCACGCAAGATCAAGTGGCTGGATGTGGCCAGCCGCTTCCCGGCCATGCCCGCCGCAGACCAGCAGCGGGTGCAAGAGCGCATGGCCGAATGGGCCCGCATGACCCCGGTTGAACGCGGCCGGGCGCGGCTGTCGTTCCAGGAGTCCAAGCAATTCTCACCCGAGCAAAAGCAGGCTCGCTGGGAGGCCTACCAGGCCTTGCCCGACGAGGAGCGCAAGGCCCTGGCACTGCGCGGCAAACCCACCGATGAGCGGCCGCGCAGCACGGTGGCGCCGGCCTCGGCGCCCGTGCTGCTTGCGTCCAAGACCGGCACCCTGCCCGGGCCGGCAGCCTCCGCGCCATCCGCCCTGTCCGCCAAGCCGGTGGCGCCCACCATGGTGCAGGCCAAGCCTGGCGCCACCACCACACTGATGACCACGCCGGTGGCGCCACCCACCCACCATCGGCCGGGCCAGCCCAAGATTGCCGCGCTGCCTGGCCAGGTCAACCCCACCACCTTGCTGCCGCAGAGCGGGCCACAGGCCGCAGCGTCGGCCGCCCCTCGCCAGCCATGAGCTTTTTTGCCCGGCCGGCTCGCCCTGCGGGAGGCGCGCCGAGCACCGTCGCATTGCCTGGACGCGCCGGCGACCTGCCTGCACCGGGTCTGGCCCGGCGCATGGCGTCCTTTGTCTATGAAGGCATGCTGTTGTTCGGCGTGCTGATGGTGGCGGGCTATCTCTATTCCAGCCTGACCCAACAGCGCCACGCCTTGCAAGGCAAGACCGGCCTGCAGGCCTTCCTGTTCGTGGTGCTGGCCATCTATTTCTCCTGGCTGTGGTCGCATGGGGGCCAGACTGTGGCGATGAAGGCCTGGCATCTGCGCCTGGTGCGGGCTGACGGCCAAGCGGTCGGCCAGGCGCAGGCGCTGCTGCGCTACCTGGCCAGTTGGCTGTGGTTCATGCCGGCCTGGGCCACTGCCCATCTGGCGGGGCTGCACAGTGGTGGCGCCATGGCGGGCCTGATGTTGGCCGGCGTGCTGGCCTTTGCCGCACTGACCCGGCTGCGCCCGGACCGCCAGTTCTGGCACGACGCCGCCTGCGGCACCCGGCTGATCGATTGGCGGCCCGCCGCGCCGGGCAAGCACAAGCCTTGATGGCGCCCCTCATCCCTCCAGAGCACCCACCCAAGATGCCGCCCACTCCCCAACCCTTTTCGGTCTGCGTCTACTGCGGCTCGCGGTCGGGCGCGCGGCCGGCCTACCGGGCCTTGGCCGAAGCGCTGGGCCAGGGCATCGGCCAACGCGGCTGGCAGTTGGTCTACGGTGGCGGGCGGGCCGGCCTGATGGGCACCGTGGCCGATGCCACGCTGGCCGCTGGCGGGCGGGTGGTGGGGGTGATCCCCGACTCCCTGATGCGGCTGGAGGTTGGCCACGCCGGCCTGAGCGAGCTGCATGTGGTGCAGACCATGCACCAGCGCAAGCAGATGATGGCCGAGCGCTCAAATGCCTTCATCGCGATGCCAGGCGGCATCGGCACCTTTGAAGAATTGTTCGAGGTCTGGACCTGGCGCCACCTGGGCTACCACCACCGGCCGCTGGGCCTGCTGGACACCCAAGGCTTCTGGGCGCCGCTGCTCAGCTTTCTGCAACACGCGGTGAACGAGGGCTTCATGGGCGCCGACCAGATGCACATGCTGCACACCGATACCGATGTCGGTGGCTTGCTCGACAGGCTGTCGGCTGCCTCTGGCGCAGGCCTGAACGACGACTTTGGCAGGATCTGAGGTTGGCTAGGCTGCTCAGCCATCAACCATCGGCCATCAACCCAAAGATCAGACCGCCGACTCGTCGGTCTCGCCGGTACGGATGCGCACCACCTGCTCCACGGTTGTGACGAATATCTTGCCGTCCCCGATCTTGCCGGTCTTGGCGGCCTTGACGATGGCGTCCAGGCAGCGGTCGACATCGCTGTCCTTGACCACCACTTCAACCTTCACCTTGGGCAGAAAGTCGACCACGTACTCGGCACCCCGGTAAAGCTCGGTGTGGCCTTTCTGGCGCCCGAAGCCCTTGACCTCGGTCACCGTCAGGCCCGAAACCCCCACATCGGCCAGCGCCTCGCGCACCTCTTCGAGCTTGAACGGCTTGATGATGGCGGTGATCTGCTTCATGTCGGGCTCCGGGGGCGAAAAGGGGGTCGGAATCAATTTAAGCACGGAACTTCGAGGTGATGGGGTAGCGCCAGTCGCGCCCAAAGGCCCGGTGCGTGATGCGGATGCCCACCGGCGATTGGCGGCGTTTGTACTCGTTGATCTTGATCAGCCGGGTCACCCGCTCGACGTCAGCCGGCGCAAAACCGGCGGCGACCAGGCTGTCGATGGACTGGTCGTCCTCCATGTAGCGCGCCAGGATGGCGTCGAGCACCTCGTAGGGTGGCAGGCTGTCCTGGTCGGTCTGGTCGGGGCGCAACTCGGCTGACGGCGGCCGGGTGATGATGCGCTCGGGGATCACCGGGCCGATGCTGCCGTCGGCGCGGCGCGTGGCTTGTTGGTTCTTCCAGGCGCACAGGCGGTAGACCAGGGTCTTGGCCACGTCCTTGATCACCGCAAAGCCGCCGGCCATGTCGCCGTAGAGGGTGCAATAGCCGGTCGCCATTTCGCTCTTGTTGCCGGTGGTCAGCACGATGGAGCCGAACTTGTTGGACAGCGCCATCAACAGCGTGCCGCGGATGCGGGCCTGGATGTTCTCCTCCGTCGCGTCCTCGGCCAGGCCGGCAAATTCGGTGGCCAGGCTGGCGCGGAAAGCCTCGAACATCGGCAGGATGGAGATCTCGTCATAGCGCACGCCCAGCCGGCCGGCCATGTCGCGGGCGTCGATCCAGGAGATGTCGGCGGTGTAGGGCGAGGGCATCATCACCGTGCGCACCCGGGCAGGGCCCAGCGCGTCCACCGCGATGGCCAGCACCAGGGCTGAATCGACACCACCGCTCAGGCCGATGATGACGCTGGGGAAACCGTTCTTGCCCACGTAGTCGCGCACGCCGGTCACAAGCGCGGCCCAGGCCTGGGCTTCGAGTGCGGGCACCGGCGCGACCTGGCCGCTGAGCGAGCCGTCGGCCTGCCAATCGACCATCACCAGCCCCTCTTCGAAGCTGGCGCCGCGCGCCGCCACCCGGCCCTGGGCGTCCAGCGCGAAGGACGCGCCGTCGAACACCACCTCGTCCTGGCCGCCCACCAGGTGGGCATACAGCAGCGGCAGGCCGGTGGCCTGCACCCGCTGCACCATGCGGGCCTCGCGCTCGCCGCCCTTGTCGAGGTGGAAGGGCGAGGCATTGAGCACGCACAGCGCCTGGGCACCGGCGGCCAGCGCGGCCTGGGCCGGCTCATCGAACCAGGCGTCTTCGCAGATCAGCAGGCCGAGGCGGCGGCCGTCCACCTCGAAGACCACCGCGCCCTGGCCGGCATCGCGGCCCGAGGCAAAGTAGCGCCGCTCATCAAAGACCTGGTAGTTGGGCAGCTCGCGCTTGCAGTAGGTGGCCTGCACCACGCCATCCACCAGCACCGACGCGGCATTGAAGCGCTGCTGCACCGCATGGGATCGTGAGCGCACATCGCCGCGATCACCAAACTGGTGCGGATGGCCGACCACCACCACCAAACCCGCCATCGGCGCCAGCGCGGCGGCCAGGTCGGCCAGGGTGCGCGCGCAGGCCTGCA
>JANLZT010000838.1:0-2511 GCA_031366465.1 Betaproteobacteria bacterium
GCGTGGTAGCGCCCCAGCCGCTGCATCTGGTAGACCGGGCCTTCGTCGTAGCCCAGGCCCAGCCACAGCATTGCAGCCAGGATCTGGTCGACCGAATCCTGGGTCGAGCGGGCGACATCGGTGTCTTCGATACGCAGCACAAACTGGCCGCCAAAGTGGCGCGCATAGGCCCAGGAATAGAGCGCGGTGCGCGCGGTGCCCAGGTGCAGGAAGCCGGTGGGCGACGGCGCGATGCGGGTGCGGACGGCAGCGGTCATGTCGGGTCAGACGGGGTTGAGCCGGCGCAGGCCACGCTGCAAGTCGTCGGTGATGTCATCGACATGCTCCAGCCCCACCGCCAGCCTGACCAGGCCCTGGCCGATGCCCGTGGCTTGCCGCTGCACCTCGGTGAGCCGACCGTGCGAGGTGGTGGCCGGGTGGGTGATGATGGATTTGGTGTCGCCCAGATTGGTGGCGATGCTCAGCACCCGGGTGCTGTCAATCACCTGAAAGGCCGCCGCACGGGCCGCCGCCGGCTCATCACCGCGCAGGTCGAAGGACAGCACCGCGCCGCCCAGGCCCGATTGCTGGCGCATCGCCAGATCATGCTGCGGGTGCGAGGCCAGGCCGGGGTAATGGACACGGGCCACCGCCGGCTGCAGCGCCAGCCAGTGGGCCACCGCCAGCGTGGCCTGGCTCTGCGCCTTCATGCGCAGGCCCAGGGTCTCCATGCCCTTGAGCACCACCCAGGCGTTGAACGGCGCCAGCGTCATACCGGCGGTGCGCAACGTCGGTCCGAAGACATCGCCAATCAGTCGGCTGGGGCCGCACAGCGCACCAGCCATCACCCGGCCCTGGCCGTCCAGGTATTTGGTGCCGGCATGCATCACCAGGTCAGCGCCCAGGGCCAGCGGCCGCTGCAGCATGGGTGAGCAAAAGGTGTTGTCCACCGTCAGCAAGGCACCCGCGCCGTGCGCCAGATCGGCCAGCGCGGCGATGTCGCAGACCTCGGTCAGCGGGTTGGTGGGGGTCTCGGCAAACAGCAGCTTGGTGCTGGGCCGGATCGCGGCGCGCCACTCGGCCAGATCGGTCTGCGACACAAAGCTGGTCTCAACGCCAAACTTGCCGAACTCCCGGCCGAACAGGCTGACGGTGGAGCCGAACACCGAGCGCGAGCACACCACATGGTCACCCGCCTTCAGCAGGCCCATCACCAGCAGCAGGATGGCGCTCATGCCGGTGGACGTGGCCACTGCGGCTTCAGCGCCTTCCAGCGCCGCCAGCCGGGCCTCGAAGCTGCGCACCGTGGGGTTGCTGGTGCGCCCGTAGGTGAAATCCTGCATGTCGGCAAAGCGCCGCGCCGAAGTCTCGGCATCGGGCTGCACGAAGGCGCTGGTCAGGAACAGGCCCTCGGAGTTCTCGCCGTGCTGGCTGGGCGCCATCGCGGTGCGCACCGCCAGGGTCTCGGGGCGCAAACCGTCGGGCAAAGTGGCGCGGGCTTGGGCCCGGGCTTGGGCAATCAGTGCGGCTGGCGCGTCGCGGTCAATCTCAGGGTCGGTCATGGCTGAGGGTGCAATCAGAGGGATTCAGCCCGGCTTTGCAGCGTCAGGCGGCTGCGGTCGGGGCTGTCTTCGGTGTCCTGGCGGGCTTGGGTGCGCTGGGTCTCAATCGCGGCAAAGTCGGCCACGCTGATGTCGCCGGTGATGTAGTGGCCATCAAAACAACTGGCCTCGAAGCCCTGGATGGCCGGGTTGAGCGCGCCCACCACCCGTTTCATCACCGCCACATCCTGGTAGATCAACGCATCGGCGCCGATGAACTCGCGGATCTGCTCTTGCGTGCGGCCATGGGCGATCAGCTCCTCGGGGGTGGGCATGTCGATGCCATAGACATTGGGATAGCGCACCGGCGGCGCAGCCGAGGCGAGGTAGACCCGGCGCGCACCGGCCTCGCGCGCCATCTGCACGATCTCCTTGCTGGTGGTGCCGCGGACGATGGAGTCATCGACCAGCAGCACATTGCGGCCTTTGAACTCCACGCCGATGGCATTGAGCTTTTGCCGCACGCTTTTCTTGCGCGCCTGCTGGCCCGGCATGATGAAGGTGCGGCCCACGTAGCGGTTCTTGACGAACCCCTCGCGGTAAGGCTTGCCAATCTTCTGGGCCAACTGCATCGCCGATGGCCGGCTGGATTCGGGGATCGGGATCACCACGTCGATGTCACTCGGCGGCATGGTGTTGATGACGCGCTGGGCCAGGCTTTCGCCCAGGTTCAGCCGGGCCTGGTAGACCGAGATGCCGTCGATCACCGAATCGGGCCGCGCCAGGTAGACATACTCGAACATGCAGGGGTGCAGCGTGGGGGTGTCGGCGCATTGCTCGCTGTGGATCTGGCCGGCCAGGTCGATGAACAGGGCCTCGCCGGGGGCCACATCGCGCACCACACGGTGGCCGGTGCCTTCCAGCGCCACGGTCTCGCTGGCCAGCATCACCTCCTGGCCGCCACCGTCGGCCTCGGGCAGCGTGCTGACGC
>JANLZT010000023.1:0-6665 GCA_031366465.1 Betaproteobacteria bacterium
TACGCCATCGTCTTCTTCGGCACCGTGGGCACGCGCAAGATTCGCCACATCTACGTGGCCAACTGGTTCTTCGGCGCCTTCATCATCGCGGTGGCGCTGCTGCACATCGTCAACAGCGCGGCCATCCCCGTCAGCCTGACCAAGAGCTATTCGGCCTATGCCGGCGTGCAGGATGCGATGGTGCAGTGGTGGTACGGCCACAACGCGGTGGGCTTCTTCTTGACGGCCGGCTTTCTGGTTTTTTTTTATTAATAAATCCCAAACCAAGCCGCCCGGCCGGTCTACAGCTACCGCTTGTCGATCGTGCACTTCTGGGCGCTGATCTTCACCTATATGTGGGCGGGGCCCCACCACCTGCACTACACCGCGCTGCCCGACTGGGCGCAAAGCGTGGGCATGGTCTTCAGCCTGGTGCTGCTGGCGCCCAGTTGGGGCGGCATGATCAACGGCATCATGACCTTGAGCGGGGCCTGGCACAAGCTGCGCGACGACCCGATTTTGAAGTTCCTGATCGTCTCGCTGTCGTTCTACGGGATGAGCACCTTCGAGGGCCCGATGATGTCGATCAAGACCGTCAACGCGCTGTCGCACTACACCGACTGGACGGTGGGCCATGTGCACTCGGGCGCACTGGGCTGGGTCGGCATGATCACCATCGGCTCGCTCTACCACCTGATCCCGCGGATGTTCGGCAAGGTCAATATGCACAGCATGCGGGCGGTGGAGTTGCACTTCTGGATTGCCACCATCGGCATCGTGCTCTACATCGCAGCGATGTGGATCGCTGGCGTGATGCAGGGCCTGATGTGGCGCGCCGTCAACCCCGACGGCACCCTGGTCTACAGCTTTGTCGAGAGCGTCAAGGCCACCTACCCCTTCTACGTGATCCGCCTGGGCGGCGGCCTGCTCTACCTCAGCGGCATGCTGATCATGGCCTGGAACGTGGTGTGCACGGTCAGGGGGGTGGCGCCCGCGGTGGCCCGCATCCCGCTGGTGGCGGCCCACGCCTGAGCCACCCCACCCCGACGCAAACACCATGGCCGCAACGTCTACCCATTCGCAAGCCCCCGCCGGTCACGAGAAGATCGAGACCAACAACTTCCTGATGATCGTGCTGATCCTGCTGGCGCTGCTGTTCGGCGGCCTGGTGGAGATCGTGCCGCTGTTCTTCCAGCGCAGCACCACCCAGGCGGTCGAGGGCCTCAAGCCCTATACCGCGCTGCAACTGGCCGGCCGCGATGTCTATCTGCGCGAGGGTTGCTACAACTGCCATTCGCAGATGATCCGGCCCCTGCGCGCCGAGACGCTGCGCTACGGGCCCTATTCCACCGCCGGTGAGTTTGTCTACGACCACCCCTTCCAGTGGGGCAGCAAGCGCACCGGGCCCGACCTGCACCGGGTGGGCGGCAAGTACAGCGACGAGTGGCACCGCATCCACTTGAACAACCCGCGCGACCTGGTGCCCGAGAGCAATATGCCGGCCTATGCCTGGTTGGCCAAGGGCGCGCTGGACCCGGCCGACATGGCGCCAAAGCTCACCGCCCTGCGCCGGGTGGGCGTGCCCTACACCGACGATCAGATCGCCAAGGCCGGCGAGGAGGTGCAGGGCAAAACCGAGCTGGATGCCGTGATCGCCTACCTGCAGGTGCTGGGCACCGCCCGCAAGTGAGCTGCCGAGCAAGCCATCCAATTACCCGCCGCCGGCGTTGACACCATGGATGTGATTGTCTTGCGCAGCCTGACCACGCTGTTCATGTTCGCGGTGTTTGTGGGCATCGTCGTCTGGTGCCTGGCGGCGCGCCGCCGCCAGAGCTTCGACGAGGCGGCGCAATTGCCGTTCTTCGACAACCCGCACGACAGCCCGTTGGACAACCCAGCCGCTGCGCATCCGCCAGGAGACAAGCCATGAGCGATTTTGTCCACAGCGGCTGGGCCTGGTATGTGGCGCTGCTGACGATTGCCAGCCTGCTGTTCTGCGTCTTCATCCTGGTGGTGGCCAGCAAGCGCAAGGCGATGGCCGCCGACAACAGCACCGGCCATGTCTGGGACGAAGACCTGCGCGAGATGAACAACCCCTTGCCCCGCTGGTGGATGTGGCTGTTTGTCATCACGGTGGTGTTTGCTGCGGTCTACCTGGCGCTCTACCCGGGGCTGGGCACGCTGCCCGGCAGCTTCAAATGGACCAGTGCCGGCCAATGGCAGGCCGAGCAGGACAAGGCCCATGCCACGATGGCGCCGGTCTATGCCAGGTTCAAGACCATGGCCGCCGCCGACCTGGCCAAAGACACTGCGGCGATGGGCATCGGCGAGCGCCTGTTCATCAACAACTGCGCCCAGTGCCATGGCTCGGACGCCCACGGCAGCCAGGGCTTCCCCAACCTCACCGACGCCGACTGGCTGGGCGGCAGCGGGCCCGACTACATCGCCAAGACCGTCACCCAGGGGCGCACCGGCATGATGCCGCCGATGGCTGCGGCCGTGGGCACGCCCGAGGATGTCAAGAACGTGGCCAACTATGTGCTCAGCCTGTCAGGCAGCGCCCACAACAACCTGGCGGCCGAACTGGGCAAGCCCAAGTTCACCGCCTGTGCGGCGTGCCACGGCGCTGATGGCAAGGGCAACCAGGCCTTGGGTGCCCCCAATCTGAGCGACAAGGTGTGGCTGCATGGCTGGGGTGAGGCGGCAGTCATCAACATGATCAATGCCGGCAAGGTCAATGTGATGCCGGCCTTCGAGGCCCGTTTGTCAGCCGAGCAGATCCAGGTGCTGGCGGCCTATGTCTGGAGCCTGTCGCAAACCTCCGCAGTGGCCGCCAGATAGCGCGCTGGCGCGCCCGGCAAGATGCCCGACCCCAGCCCCCACCCCATCCGCCAACCCAGCGCCGCTGCCAGCCTGACAGCGCTGGCGCTGGACCCGGCCGACCCCAAAGGCCTGCTGGGTGAGGACGCGGCCGGGGCAATGGTGTCGCTCTACCAGAAGCAGAAAAAAATCTATGCACGGGCGGTCAGCGGCGCCTTCGCGACCTGGCGCTGGGCGCTGGTGTGGCTGACGCAATTGCTGTTCTACGGCGCGCCGTGGCTGGCCTGGAACCAGCGCCAGGCGGTGCTGTTCGATCTGGGCGCGCGGCGCTTCTACATCGGCCCGCTGCTGCTGTATCCGCAGGATTTCATCTACCTCACCGCGATCCTGATCATCTCGGCCTACGCCTTGTTTTTATTCACCGCCGTGGCCGGCCGGGTTTGGTGTGGATTCGCCTGCCCGCAGACGGTCTACACCGAGATTTTCATGTGGGTGGAACGCAAGATCGAGGGCGACCGCATCGCCCGCATGCGCCTCGACCAGGCGCCCTGGAGCCTGGCCAAGCTGTGGCGCAAGGGCGCCAAGCAGGCGGTCTGGGGCGCCATTGCGCTGTGGACCGGCTTCACCTTCGTCGGCTACTTCACGCCGATCAAAAGCCTGGCGGCATCGGCCTGGCAGCTTGGCTTCGGCCCCTGGGAGTGGTTCTGGGTGCTGTTCTATGCCCTGGCCACCTACGGCAATGCCGGCTTCCTGCGCGAACAGGTGTGCAAATACATGTGCCCCTACGCGCGCTTCCAGAGCGCGATGTTCGACAAGGACACGCTCGTCATCAGCTACGACGCCGAGCGCGGTGAGCCCCGCGGCTCGCGCCCGCGCAAGGCCGACCCCATTTTGTTGGGCCTGGGCTCGTGCATCGATTGCAAACTGTGCGTGCAGGTCTGCCCCACCGGCATCGACATCCGGCAAGGCCTGCAATACGAGTGCATAGGCTGCGCCGCCTGCATCGACGTCTGCGACGGCGTGATGGACAAGATGCACTACCCCAAGGGCCTGATCCGCTACGACACCCAGAACGGCCTGGCCCAGCACCTGACGCGCACCCAGGCCCTGGCCCGCATCTTCCGGCCCCGGGTGCTGGCTTACAGCGCCGTGCTGGTGCTGGCGGTGCTGGCGCTGCTGGCCAGCCTGGTCACCCGAGACCCGTTCAGGGTGGACGTGGTGCGCGACCGCGCGTCGCTGGCCCGGCTGGTGGACGACGGCCAGGTCGAGAACCTTTACCGCCTGCAACTGATGAACGCGACCGAATCGCCCCAGCGCTACCGGGTGGCCGCCGCCGGCCTGCCCGGCATCACGCTGACCGCCCTGCCCAGCCTGCAACTGGCGCCCACCGAGGCGCGCTGGGTGACGGTGGCGGTGCGCCTGCCGGCCGAATCGGCCCAGCGTTTGGGGCCCGGCGCGCATGCCATGCACTTCGAGATCAGTCGGCTGGCAGGTGACGACCCGGGGCACACCGGCAGCGAGATCACGCTGAGTGAGAAATCAACCTTTCTGGTGCCGCGATGATGGCCCGCAGGAGCCCTTGATGAACAAGCATCCCAGCCACTTGGCGGCTGCGCCACCCCCGCCACGCAGCGCTGCTGACACCGTCAATGCGCCGGCCGCGCCAGCCGTGCCACCTTGGTGGCGGGTGGGCATGGTCTGGCTGGTGCTGGGTGGGCCGGCGGTAGTGGTGGTGGCCAGCCTGGGCACGGCGGTGGTGGCCTATCTGGGGGCCGACGAGGTGCTGGTGCAAACCCCCTCGGCGCGCGATGCGCCGGTGCGCCCCAGCGGCCAGACACCGGCGGTGATCGCCCGCAACCATGCGGCCACCGCTGCCGCGCCGCGTTGACGCCAGACCATGCTGCCGATCAAAGCAAGCGGGTTCGGGGTGCGGGCCCTGTTGGTGCTGTGGCCGGCATTTCTGATGGCCAGCGTGCTGGAAGGGCTGGTGTTTGCAGTGGTCGATCCAGCCAGCCTGCAGGGGTTTGGCGGCGCGCCGCTGGCGCTGTCGGCTCTTGCCGTCTACACCGGGGTGTTCTTCGTCTTCTGGCTGGTGATCGCCGCCGCTTGCGGCTTGACCCAGTGGCTGGGCCAGCCCGCCGACAGCGTGAACCACTGGCCCGGCCGGGGCCGCTGAGCCAGGCCGGGTGTCAGCAGGCGATGCCGCTGACCAGGCCCTGCAACTTGGCAGGGTCGAGCACCCGAATATGGCGCTGCTTGACGTCCAGGATGCCGTCATCCTGGAACTTGCTGAAGGTGCGGCTCACGGTTTCGAGCTTCAGGCCCAGGTAGCTGCCGATCTCCTCGCGGGTCATGCGCAGGATCAGGCTGGACGCTGAAAAGCCGCGCACCTGCAGGCGCTGGGTGAGGTTGAGCATGAAGACCGCCAGCCGCTCCTCGGCCCGCATGCTGCCCAGCAGCAACATCACGCCGTGCTCGCGCACGATCTCGCGGCTCATGATCTTGTGGAACTGGTGCTGCAACTCGCTGAACTCGCGCGACAGGCCCTCCAGCTGGTCGAAAGGAATGATGCAGACCTGCGAGTCTTCCAGCGCCACCGCGTCGCAGGTGTGGTGGTCGGTGCTGATGCCGTCCAGGCCCAGCAGTTCACCTGCCATCTGGAAACCGGTGACCTGGTCGCGCCCGTCCTCCGACGACACACAGGTCTTGAAGAAGCCGGTGCGCACCGCAAACAGCGACTGGAACACCTCGCCGGCCCGGAACAAGCTGTCACCGCGCGCCACGTTGCGGCGGCTGGCCACCAGGTCATCCAGGCGCTCCAGGTTCTCGCGCTTCAGGCCCACCGGCAGGCACAGCTCGCGCAGATTGCAACTGGAGCAAGCCACCTTGAAGGGTTCAAGGCGCAGCTTGGAGGTCTCGGTGGCAGCGTTCATCGCGTCATTATCGGCAGCAGCGTGCCGTTCGACGACCTTGCGCCCGCAAGAACACGTCGCCCTACACGGGCAAGGCTTGCTCTCCTACAGGGCCACGGTTCGGGCGGTCGGGACGCCCTGAATTGAGCCAGATCAAGTGCTGCGCCAGCCACTTTGGCACAGTGGCCGGCATGCTCCATGCCTGCACCAGCGCCGCCTGCCATGCCGTACGAGACGCTGTCGAGCCGCCTCGATCCACCGTGATCGGCCCCATCCGATGGACCAGGCGCTGTTGATCAGTGCGGTGCTGATGGGACTGGCCGGCACGCCGCATTGCCTGGCCATGTGCGGTGCGGCCTGCACCGCGGCCACCGGCGGCGGCGTGCTGCGGGGCCAGTTGCCCTTTCACCTGGGGCGCTTGCTGGCCTACTCGGCGGCCGGTGCGGTGGCAGCCGCCAGTGTGGGCAGCCTGGCCCGGCTGGGGCAGGCGGTGTCGGCCCTGCGCCCGCTCTGGACCGGGGTGCACATTGCCGCCCTGGCCCTGGGCCTGTACCTGCTCTGGCAGGGCCGCCAACCCGGCTGGATGGCGGGCCTGGGCCGGGCCCGGGCTGGCACGGCGGCCGCCGGTGCCGCCACACCGTGGCAGGCGATCAAAGGCCCGGCGCGCAGTGCCGGTGCGGGCCTGGCCTGGGTGGCCTGGCCCTGCGGATTGCTGCAATCGGCCTTGCTGGTGGCGGGGCTGGCCAATTCAGCCGGCGCGGGTGCGCTGGTGATGGCGGGCTTTGGCTTGGCGTCGGCCGCCGGGCTGCTGGTCGGCCCTGCCCTGTGGGGTCGGCTGTCGGCGGTGGGCACGCTTGGCGGCACGGCACGGCCCGCGCTGTCGTCGCGGCTGTCGTCGCGGCTGGCGGTGCGCTGGGCCGGCGCTGCACTGGCGCTGGCATCGGCCTGGGCCCT
>JANLZT010000060.1:0-19003 GCA_031366465.1 Betaproteobacteria bacterium
CATCAGCAGGCCGATCTTTTCTTTCAGGATCTGGGTGTAGAGCAGTTGCTTGCCGTACTGCCACTCGTAGAGCGCCTTGCTGTCGTCCAGGCCCTCGTAGCACTGCAGGCGCAGCAGCGCAAAACCCAGGGCGCGCGCGGCTGAGACCGCCAGATCGGTCTTGCCGACGCCGGCCGGGCCCTCGATCAGCACCGGCTTGCGCAGGTGGTGAGCAAGGTAAAGCGCGGTGGCGACCTGCCGGGTGGCGATGTAGCCGACGCCGGCCAGGGCTTGGGTGAGTGACTCTGGGGACGACAACGCTGCCGTGGCGGCAGGGGTCAGGGCGGCTGCAGCAGCGGGGGTCAGGGTCGGCGCCAGGGCACGGGCTTGGGTCATCGGGCCAGTCTTTCGCAGGGGCCGGGTGGCGGCAAGCGCCTGGGCGACACCCGGGCACAGGGTTTGTGCGGGCAGCAAGGGCGCCCACCAGTCTTGCCGGTGACAGCCCGGCTGCCGCCGCCCCTCTAGCCTCTGCCCATCTAGCCTCTGCCCCTCTAGCCTCTGCCCATCATGTCGCCGCCCACCCCTGCCCGCCGCCGCCGCTCACTCGCGCTTCATCTCGCGCATGCGCTGCACCACCGGGCCGTCCTCGCGGTAGGAATAGCAGGTGTTGAGCAGCGCATCCAGGCGCCAGACGCGCACCGGCTCGGCCTGGCCGGGCTGGCGCGGTGCATGGGCGATGCTGGCAAAGGATTGCACCGCAGCGGCGGCCATCGCGTCCAGCAGCGCCAGCACATGGGTGCAGCCGGCCACGCCGTCCAGCCGCTCGCGCAGCGCCTTGCGGAAGCCCCGCGCCATCGACAGCCCCACCAGGCCCTGGAAGTTGGGCGCCACCTCGGCGCAGCCGGCGTAGGGCGTGGACACCATCGCCGAGACCAGCGCGACGATCTGGCGCTCTCGGTTGAGGGTCAGCCGCAGTTGCATGTTGTGCAGCGCCGAGCCCGGCTGGCAGGCGCCGCGCCAGGGGCTGTCATACCCGTAAGGCCGGGTGTCGATGAAGCGGCCGTCCACATCCACCAGGCCATCGTCGCGCTGGAAGCTGCGGCAGACGATGCTGCGGGTGTGCGCCGCCTGGCGCGCGGCGGGCTCGGGCAGCAGCCAGCCACCGTCCAGGTCTGCATGCAGGTCTTCACCGGGCACTGGCATGGCGCTTGTCCTTGGGTTTATCGGCGGCCATCGTCGCACGGTGCCCGGCCCAACGTCGCTCACCCAGGAGACAGCCCATGCCTTGCATCGCCGACCGCCTGGCCGCTGCGGCCGCATCACCTTCCGATCCCCCCTCACCAGGCCTGACATGACCAGCCCCAACCCCCCTTTGTTGCACGGCATCCGCGTGCTCGATTTCGGCCGCTACATCGCCGGCCCCTATGTGGGCGCAATGCTGGCCGAGTACGGCGCCGACGTGATCCGCATCGAAAAACGCGGCGGCAGTGAAGACCGCTTTCCGGCCCAATTGATGGGTGACGCCGATGGCGGCGTGGGCGCCTTGTTCATGCAGATGAACCGCAACAAGCGCTCGGTCACCCTCGACCCCGGCAGCCCGCAAGGCCGCGAGGTGGTGGCCCGCCTGGTGCGCAGCGCCGACGTGGTGATCGCCAACATGCCCGAGGCCACCCTCAAGACCAGCGGGCTGGGCTACGACACGCTCAAGGGCATCCGGCCCGACATCATCTTTGTCACCAACACCGCCTTTGGCCCGGTGGGGCCGCTGCGCCACAACGTCGGCTTCGACACCCTGGGCCAGGCGATGTGCGGCTCGGTCTACATGACCGGCCAGCCCGGCCAGCCCACCCGCGCCGCCGTCAACTGGGTGGATTTCGGCACCGCGCTGCATTGCGCCTTTGGCACCCTGGCCGCGCTGATGGAGCGCGCCCGCAGCGGCAAGGGGCAAATGGTGACCGGCGCACTGCTGGCCACCGCCGTGACGATGGCCAACTCGACCCTGATCGAACAAGCCGTGGTGCAGACCAACCGTGTGCCCACCGGCAACCGCGGCCAGACCTCGGGCCCGCTCGACATCTACACCACCCGCGACGGCCATGTGCAGGTGGCCGTCACCGGCCAGCCGCTGTATGTGCGCTGGGCCCGGCTGATGGGCGAGCCGCACTGGCTGACCGACCCGCGTTTTGCCGACGACGACAGCCGGGGCCGCCATGGCCTGCTGCTGAGCGAGCGCATGGCGCGCTGGTGCGCCGAGCGCAGCACCGACCAGGTGATGGCCCAGATGGCCGAGGCGCGGGTGCCCTGCGCGCCCGTGCTGTCGCCCCAGCAGGCGCTGGACCACCCACAGGTGCAGGCGCTGGGCATCCTGCAGGCCACGCCCTATCCGGGTTTGCCGTTGGACGCCCCGGTGGCTGCGGTGCCGATCTGGATGACCGAGACGGCGCCAGTGCCGCGGCTGCGGCCGCCGATGCTGGGTGAGCACACGGCGCAGGTGCTGGGGGAGCTGGGCTACTCGGCGGAGGAGATCGAGGGGCTGCGGGCGGCGGGGGTGGTTTGAGGGCCGGCCACGCTGCCTTGGGCCCAAGCCACCGGCAATCCACCCACTCATCGGCCCAACCAGATATCATTGATATCAACCCTCTGACTGATCTGGAGAAAGCCGTGGCTGACCTGCTGGTGCGTGGTGTGGATGAAGACCTTGTCCGGGCGCTCAAACAGCGCGCTGGCGAGCACGGGCGCAGCGCCGAAGCCGAACACCGGGCGATCCTGGCGTCGGCACTGAGCCGGCCGCCCAAACGCAGCTTTGCCGAGGTGCTGGCGCAGATGCCGGACGTGGGCCTGGATGCCGACTTCGAGCGGCCCACTTCATCGGCCGAGGCGGCGCGTGTATTTGATTGACACCCACGTCATCAGCGAGGCGCGCAAGCAACACCGGGCCAACCCCGGGGTGATTGCGTTTTTCAAGGCGTCGGTGGCCCAGGATGCGGCGCTGTATTTGTCGGCGGTGTCGGTCGGCGAGCTTCGCCGGGGGGTCGAACTGATCCGGCACCGAGGTGATGCGCAGCAAGCCGGCTTGCTGGAACAGTGGTTGGCCGGCGTCTTGGCGGACTATGCCCACCATGTCTTGCCGTTTGACACCCACGCCGCCCAGGTCTGGGGTCGGCTGCGGGTGCCGCATGCCGAGCATGACATCGACAAGCAGATCGCCGCGACGGCGCTGGTCTACGGCCTGACCGTCGTGACCCGGAACACCGCCGACTTTGCGGGCACCGGTGTCGCGCTGAAAAACCCTTTTCTGCTGGCTTGACGCCTGAGGCTTGCCGCGTTGGCGCGCCGCCCAACAGGCCGCGCCCCGCTACTCCCCCGAAAACCGGGGCTCGCGCCGCGCCGCCATCGCCGCCACGCCCTCGCGGAAATCGGCGGTGTTGAACTGCCAGTTCTGCTCCTGGCTCTCGCGCGCCACCGCGCTACGGATCTGCTCGACCAGCCCGGCCCGCAAGGTGGCGCGGGTGCTCTGCACGGCCAGCGGCGCCGAGACCGCGATCTCGCGCGCCAGCGCGGCGGCCTCGGCCCGCACCCGGTCCTGCGCCACCAGCACATCGGCCAGGCCGATGGCCAGCGCCTGGCTGCCGTTCAAGCGCCGGCCGGTGTAGAACAGCAGCGCGGCCTGCTGCAGGCCCACCAGGCGCGGCAGCGTGACCGACAGGCCAAAGCCCGGGTGGAAGCCCAGGCGGTTGAAGTTGGCCGAGAAGCGTGCCTCGGCGCAGGTGACGCGGAAGTCAGCCACCAGCGCCAGCCCCAGCCCGCCGCCGATGGCCGGGCCCTGCACCGCCGCCACCACCGGCTTGCTGCAAGAGAAAAGGCGGATCGCCTCGCCATACAGCGGGTTGACGGCACGCGGGCTGCGGTGCGCCGGGGTGGCGTCGCGCGAGACCTCCAGCGGCTTGGCGGGGTCGGCGCTGGCATGGGCGTCCCCGGCCGCAGGCGCCTTCACGAAGTTGGCACCGGCGCAGAACGAGCTGCCCTGGGCCGCCAGCACGATGGCGTGGCAGCGCCGGTCGGCCTCCAGATCCTCGAAGGCATCCGCCAGGTGCTGGATCAGCGGGATGTCAAAGAAGTTGTGCGGTGGCCGGCAGATCTCCACCGTGGCCACCGGGCCGTCAAAGCTGATGACCACATCGGGTTGTTTGTCGCTCATTTTGTGGGTTTGCAAGGGTGATTGGACAGGCCCGCATCAGCGCAGGCCGCTGAACTGCTGTTGGCTGAGCGCCGGCCAGAAACCCGCCGCGCCGGCCAGGATGGCCGCGCGGCCCAGGCGTGCGGCCCATTGCGCGTCGCTGCCAAACTGCTCGCGCCAGGCCCACAGCCGGCGGGTGGCAAAGTGCAGTGCGTGCTCGTGCGTGAAGCCGATGGCGCCGTGCACCTGGTGGGCAATGGCGGTGCCCCGGGTGGCGGCCTCGCCGCAGCGCAGCTTGGCCACCGCAATGCTGAACAAGGCGCTGGCGGCGGCTGCTGGATCGTCGGCCGGCACGCTGCCGCCGGGCGCCTGGCTGGCCGCCACCAGCGCGGCCATCCGCGAGGCCGCCACATCCCCCGCCAGCACGGCCAGGTTCTGCTGGATCACCTGGTTCTTGCCGATAGGCTTGCCAAACTGCACCCGGTCACCGGCATAGGCCACCGACTGGGCCAGCAGCCATTCCAGCGCGCCCACCATCATGATGGACCGGGCCAGCGCGCCCAACGTCCACGCCGGCTCGGCCAGGGCCAACGCCAGCTCAACCACCTGGGGGCAGTGCGCGGCATCGAGCTGCAGAGTGTCAGCCGGCAGGCCGGCGGTGTCGGTGTGGGGCTGGATCAGCACCCCGGCGCCGGCCTGGAGATCCAGCCAGGCCAGGCGGGCCGGGCCGCCTGGCCTGGCAGGGCCCATAGAGACCACGGCGCCGAGTGCATGGCGGGCCCAGGGCACCGCGTGGACGGTTCCGGACAGGCGCACACCCCGGCCTTCGGCCTGCGCCTGCAGGCCAGGGCAGCGGGCCAACTCGATCAGCGTCAGCGGCCCGTCGGGCACGGCCAGGCCGGCCAGTGACAGCAGTTGCGCCGCCACCATCGTCTCGGCCAGCGGCAGCGGCACCTGCCAGGCACCCAGGCCGCGCAGCACCGGGTAGGCCGACGCCCAGCCCTGGTCCAGGCCGCCAGCGGCCTCGGTGGCCAGCAGCAGGGCAAAGCCGCTGTCCACCACTTGCTGCCACAGCGCCGCGTCCAGCTCACCGGCCTCGGCACGCTCGCGATGGCCCTTGTCCACCAGGCGGCCGAACAGCCGGGCCACGCTGTCTTCGATCATCCGGTCGGCGGCCGACACCGCCTCGTCCATCGCCGGCATCGTCGGATGGTTCATCGCAGATCCAATCCCTTGGCGATGATGCCGCGCAGGATCTCGCGGGTGCCGCCGCGCAGGCTGAACGACGGCACCGCCAGCGTGGCATAGCGCAGCGCATAGGCCAGGCTGGAGCCCGGCACGGTCTGGCCGCCGAACAGGTCGTGGGCGATGTCGGGCATGGCCTGCTCGACCAGCGCGCCTTGGTCTTTGACGAGGGCTGCGGCCAGCGCCGGGTTCTCGCCGCGCGCCAACATGCCGGCCACGCCCAGCGACATCTGCCGCAGCGTGCCGTACTGCGCCACGATGCGGCCCAACGCCACGGCCTGGCGCTCATCGCCGGGGTCGGCCACATCCAGCATCTCCAGCAACAACTGGGTGCAGCTGAGGTAGCGCTCGGGCCCGCTGCGCTCGAAGGCCAACTCGGCGCCCACCTGGGCCCAGCCGCCGCCCTCGGCACCGATCAGGCAATCGTGGGGCACCGTGACATCGTCAAACGTCACCTCGTTGAAATCATGCTCGCCGAGCTGATTGAGGATGGGCCGCACCGTCAGGCCCGGCGTGCGCATGTCAACCAGAAATTGCGACATGCCGCCATGGCGGTTCTCGCCGCGCTCGCCGGTACGCTCGCCGGTGCGAACCAGCGCGATCATGTAGTGGGCGCGGTGGGCCCCCGATGTCCAGAGCTTGCGGCCGTTGATGACCCAGCCTTTGGCACTGTTGACCGCCTTGCTGCGGATCGACGCCAGGTCAGACCCCGAATCGGGCTCGCTCATGCCGATGCAGAAAAAGCACTCACCCCGGGCGATGCGCGGCACGATGCGCGGCGCCAGGGTGTCGGGGGCATAGCGCATCAGCAGCGGGCCGCTTTGCCGGTCCGCCACCCAATGCGCACCCACCGGCGCGCCGGCCGCCAGCATTTCTTCCAGCACCACATAGCGCTCCAGCATGCTGCGCTGGTGGCCGCCAAAGTGCCGCGGCCAGGTCATGCCGATCCAGCCGCGCTCACCCATCTTGCGGCTGAACTCAGGGCTGGCGCCCGACCAGTTGCGGTTGCGGCGCTCGCGCGGGATATCGGCCAGGGCCTCGGCCAGGAAGGCCCGCACCTCAGCCCGCAGGGCAACACATTCAGGCGGCAAGGTGCCGGGGTCGATCAGCAGGCCCTGCATCGGCTTCTCCGGGGTTGAGACCCTCAACCAGAGCGGCGCCGGACAGCGCAGGCCAAGCCAGGGCGGCTTCATTCTGAGGCCAATTTGCTTGCTGGGCAACAAGTAAATATGCTAGCTTAGGGCCTGCCTACCACGCCTTGCAACGCATGTCGCCGCCCACACCCACCCCTCGCACCGGCCCGTTGGCCGGCGTGCGCGTGCTCGACCTCACCGCCGTGGTGCTGGGCCCGCTGGCGACCCAGATCCTGGGCGACTACGGCGCCGACGTGATCAAGCTGGAGCCGCCCGGGGGCGATTTGATGCGGGCCAACGGGGTGTCGCGTCAGCGCGGCATGAGCAGCATCTTCATGGCCATCAACCGCAACAAACGCAGCCTGGCCATCGATCTGAAGCACCCCGACGGCCTGGCCGCCGTGCTGCGCCTGCTGCCCACGGTGGACGTGCTGGTGCACAACATGCGCAGTGCTGCCATTGAGCGCCTGGGCCTGGGCCCGGCGGCCTGCAGCGCGATCAACCCCCGGCTGATCTACTGCGGGGCCAGCGGTTTTGGCGAGGCCGGGCCCGACGCCGGCAAGCCCGCCTTTGACGATGTGATCCAGGCGGCCTGCGGGCTGGCCGGCCTGGTGGGCACGCTGCGCGAGGACGGCCGGCCCGACTACGTGCCCTCGCTGATCGCCGACAAGACCACCGGCCTGGTGCTGGCCAATGCGGTGCTGGCCGCGCTGTTCGAGCGCAGCCGCAGCGGCCTGGGCCAGGTGGTGGAGGTGCCGATGTTCGAGACCATGGTGGCCTTCACGCTGGTCGAGCACCTGGGCGGCCTGAGCTTTGAGCCGGCCACCGCGCCCGCAGGCTATGCCCGCTTGCTGGCCGGTGGCCGCCAACCCGCGCCCACGCTGGATGGCCATGTGGCGATGCTGCCTTACACCGGCGCGCATTGGCGCCGCTTCTTCCACCACCTGGGCCGCGATGACTTGAGCGAGAAGTATTCGGTGGACGACCGCCACGCCCGCAATGCCCGGGTGGCCGAGCTCTACGCCGACATGGCCGCGCTGACGCGCAGCCTCAGCACCGACGCGCTGCTGGCCCTGTGCAGCGAGCTCGACATCCCGGCCACCCGCATCTGGCGCATCGATGAGCTGACGCAGCACCCGCACCTGCAGGCGGTGGGTTTGTTCCAGCGCAGCCGCCACCCCAGCCAGGGCGAGATCGTCAATGTGCGGCCCACCACCCTGTTTGCCCGCACGCCGGCCGACCTGGCACGGCCCGCGCCGCTGCTGGGCGAGCACAGCGCCGAGTTGCTGCAAGAGGCCGGCTTTTGCGCCGACGAGATTGCCGCCCTGCACACCAGCGGGGCGGTCCACGGGCCGGCACGCCAGGGGCCGCCAACCACCATCCCCGGAGCCCTGCCATGACCCAGACCCTGCCCTTTTCGCGGCGCGGCTTGTTGGCTGCCATGCTGTTGATCGCGGGCCTGCCAGCAGCCGCCCAGACCGGCGCTGCGGCCGGCTTCCCCAACAAGCCGATCAAGATATTGGTGCCCTTCAACGCCGGCAGCGGCGCCGACTCGTCCTCGCGCTTTTACGGTGAGGCCCTGGCCAAGCTGCTGGGCCAGCAGGTGGTGGTCGAGAACCGCCCCGGTGGCAGCGGCGTGGTGGCGGTGCAGGCGGTGCGCCAGGCCCCGGCCGACGGCTACACCGTGCTGATGGGCAGCAACTCGCCGGTGGTGGTCAATGCCATCACTGTCAAGGACCTGCCCTATGACCCCTTCAAACACCTGCGGCCGCTCTACGGCATCGCCATCAGCCCGGTGGCATTTGCGGTGCGGGCCGATTCGCCCTACAAGACCATCGCCGACCTGGTGACGACCGCGCGCAACGCCAAGCGGCCGCTGCAACTGGGCAATTACTCGGCCGGCTACCAGCTGGTGGCCGCCTGGCTGGGCAGCAGCACCGGCTTGGGCGTTGACCACATCCCCTACAAGGGCGGCGCCCAGATGCTGACCGACGTGGTGGGCGGCCAGCTTGAGGTGGGGGTGATCGACTTCACCGGCACCACCGAGCTGATGAAGGGTGGCCGGCTGCGGGTGCTGGCGATCACCGCCGCCCAGCGCGACCCCAAATACCCCGACATCCCGACCATGAAAGAAAGCGGCTACCCCGAGTTCGAGACCGGTGTCTGGTCGGCCTTCTTCCTGCGCGCCGAGACGCCCGACGAGATCGTCGACAAGCTGGCCGCAGCGCTGCACAAGACCATGACCTCGGACGCCGGCCGCGCCTACCAGGCCTCACTGCCGTCCACCGGGCTGCTGATGGGCCCGAAGGAGCTGGGCGAATTCCAACTGCGCGAGTACCAGCGCTTCAAGAAGGTGGCCGAGGCCGCCGGCATCAAGCCCGAGTGATGGAGAGCGGGAGATTGGGAGAGCGCCGATGCCGTCGCCCACGCCGACAGGCAGGCCGTCGCCCGCACCCAGGCCGCCCCGCCGCAGCCACGCCCAGCGGCGCGAAGAGTCCGAGCGCCGCATGCTGGACGCCGCGCTGGCCCTCGTGGCCCAGCGCGGCACGGTGCGCCTGACCCTGGCCGAGGTGGGCCAAGCGGCAGGCTACAGCCGGGGCCTGCCGGCGCATCACTTCGGCAGCAAGGCCGGGCTGGTGCATGCCCTGGCCGGCTACATCGGCGAGCGCTTTGGCGAGCAGCGGGCGCGTGGCGCCCAGCCGGCGCCGGGCCTGGCCGCCATCCAGGGCAACATCCATTTCTACTTTTCGCGCCGGGGCGGCGCCTGGACCGCCACCCGGGCGCTGATGGTGATGATGAGCGAGGCCAGCATGGCCGCGCCGGCCGATGTGACGCCCGGCAGTGCGGGCCCACATGGCACCGGCCTGCGCGCCGAGCTGGCGGCCTACAACCGCAGCGCGCTGGCCTGGTTTGAGCAGCACATACGCAGCGGCATCGCGCAAGGCCAGATTGCCGCCGGCACCGACCCGGCACTCACCGCCGTGATCCTGCTGGGTGCGATGCGCGGCGTGATGCAGCAGTGGCTGGTGGACGGCCAGATCAAGCTGCCGGCGGCGCGCGACCGCCTGCTGCAATGGGTGGCTCAGGTGCTGCGGCCGGCTTGATGCCCCCGGCGCGCAAAAGCTGAGCGCTGACCCCGCTTTGTAAGCGTCTGTTGCCAGGTCGCCCGCACCGGCAATGCGGAGCCCCGAAGTCGGGGGGTGGCGGCCGCCGCAGTGACGACTGGGCCTGTATAAACCAGCCATCCTGCGCTGCCTTGCTTGCAGGATGGCCAAGCCGGGCCCTGCCGGCCCCCTACAGGTTCAACAGCCATGCGTCGCACACCCACCGTATTGCTTCGACACGCGCTGCTGGCGCTGGGCATCGTCGGCTTCGCGCCGGGCGCGGCGCAGGCCGGCTTGATCTCGGGCACCTGGGACCCGGGCTTTGGCGCCTACCTGCCGGGCTTGTCCTGGGCCATTCAGGGCAACTTCTTTGTGCCCGACGCCTGCACCAACCAGGCCGATGGCGACTACTTCACCACCGGCATCTGCGCTGGCGCGGCAGTCAACCAGGCCTATCTGCGGCTCTATGACACCGGCCAGGCCGACCCGAACAACTTCTTCCAGATCAACGCCCACTCCAGCCACATCGACTTCCAGGCCCCGCCCAGCGTCGGCTACGGCATCAGGCGCTTGCGCATCACCAGCGGGCAGGTGGTGGGCTTCGAGGCCGGCCGCCAGGATTTGATCAATGTGCCGCTGGTGCTGACGCCGGCCTTTGGCTCGTACTTTGTGCCCAATGCCAAGAACAACCTGTTCGGCATGATCTTCAACCTGGCCGGCCCCGAGATCGAGTGCTTTCACTGCGACAACGTCAACGGCTATCCCACCGGCAACATCAACGGCAACCCGTCGGTGTATGCCGACAAATCCCAGCTCGACCAGTTTTTGATCACCTACACCGACACGGGCGCTGCCAAGCAGACCAATGGCAACGGCCAGGCCCTGGGGGCACGGCTGGACGGGGCTGGCAACTTCCTGGGCCTGGGCACCGGCCAGGTGCCCGAGCCCGGCAGCCTGGGCCTGGCGCTGGCCGCGCTGGTGGCCTGCGCCGGGCTGCTGCGCCGCCGTTGAAGGCCGGCTGACCGGCGCCGCCTCGGCTTGGCCCCTGCCCCCTGCCAGGGGGCAGGCTGGGATGGGGGTCTGGCGTTGGCGCCAACAGCAGCTTGGCCGCCCTCAGCCCCCAGCCCCCGTCGGTGCCCGCACCGCCAGCGCCTGGCGCCGCAGCTCGGCCGTCTCCCACAGGCTGGCCTCGGCCTGCAAGGCCGCCCAGGGCACAGCCCCCAGCGCCGCCTGCAACTGCGCCTGCAGCGCCCGGTGCCGCGCGTCGGCCTGCGGTGAGCGCGCCAGGTGGGCGTTCAGACGCAAGGCCTGGGCGGCGGCGGCCAAGCCGGCCGCACGCGGTGCATCGTCGGCGGCCAGCGCCAGCTCGGCCAGGTCCTCGATGCAGCCCAGCCAGGGCCCGCGCATGTCCAGCTCATCAAAATCCACCAGCGCGCCACGCAACAGCGGCAGCGGGATCGCCCACTGCGCGGCCCGCAAGGCCAGCCGGCCCAGCGCCCAATGCGCATGGGCCGCGCCGCGCCGGTCACCGGCGGCGCTGCACACCGCCAATGAGCGCCGGTAATGCGGCTCGGCCAGCGCCGGCTGGCCGGCCTCGGCCTCGACATCGCCGAGTGCCAGCTCGGCCTCACCCTCGGTCTCGGGATGCTTGAGCGCGCGGGCAATCGCCAGCGCTGCCTGCAGATGGCTGCGGGCGGCCGCCGCATCGGCGCGGTGGGTCTCGACCTCGCCCAGGTGCACCAGGGCGATGGCCTCGCCCACCCGGTGGCCGCAGGCCCGCAGCAGCGCCACCGCCTCGGTGCCGGCCACCCGGGCGCCGTCGATGTCGCCGCTGCCCAGCAGGGTGACGGCCAGTGTGGACAAGGTGGCCGCCACCTCCGCCGGCGCGCCGGCCTCGCGGCGCAGCCGCAGGCAGGCCTGCAGCATGTCCAGCGCCTCGGCCAGGTCGCCTTGCGTGACGGCCAACGCGGCGCCGACGTAGAGGGCATGCGCCTGGGCCATCGGCGTGGCCTGCACCTGGGCATGCTGCAGCATCGCCCGCACCACGGCGCGGCCCTCGCTGGCGCCGCCGCGCATGATCCAGAAGTTCTGCAGCGCCACTGCCATCTTCAGCGCGACAAAAGCGTCCACCCCGCTGCCTGCCACCTGGGCCAGCGCCATCGCGGCGCGCAGGTTGTCCTGCTCCTGGTCCAGCCGGTCCAGCCAGGCCCGTTGCTGCGGGCCCTGCATGCCGTCGCGGCCCTGCTTGGCCAGCGCAAAGTAGTGCTGGCAGTGGCGCGCCGCAGTGCCGACCGCATCGCCGGTGCCAGCCTCGCCCGCACCACCCGCATCGAGCTTGCCGCGGGCGTATTCGCGCAGGGTATCGAGCATGCGGTAGCGGGCCTGGCCGTCCTGCGCCTCACTCATCACCAGCGATTTGTCCACCAGCGAGCCCAGCAGGTCGAGGATGTCCAGGCTGTCGAGCGCGGCGTCGGCGCAGACCGTCTCGGCCGCCGCCAGATCAAAGCCGCCGATGAACACGCCCAGGCGCTGGAACAACAGTTGCTCGGCCGGCAACAGCATGTCGTAGGACCAATCGACCAGCGCGCGCAGGGTTTGCTGGCGCTGCTGCAGCACCCGGCTGCCGCCGGTCAGCAGCTTGTAGCGGTCGTTCAGGCGTTTGTTGATGTCGGCCACCGGCAGGCTGCGCACGCGCGCGGCGGCCAACTCCAGCGCCAGCGGGATGCCCTCCAGGCGCTGCACCAGCTCGGCCACATCGGGGGCCTCACGCTCGGTCAGCACCCAGTCGGCCTTGAGCGCCTGGGCCCGGGCGATGAACAGCCGCGCCGCCGCCGAGCCCTGCACCTCGGCCAGGCCGGCACCGCGCGCCGGCATGGGCAGCGGGTGGATCGGGTAAGCCTGCTCGCCGGGTACATGCAGCGGCTCGCGGCTGGAGGCCATCAGCCGCAGGCCCGGCGCGGCCCGCACCAGCGCATGGGCCAGGCTGGCGGCGGGCGCGATCAGGTGCTCGCAGTTGTCAAACACCAGCAGCGCGCGGCGCGGCGCCAGGTGGCTGCACAGGGTTTGCTGCAGGCTGCGGCCGGGTTCTTCACGCAGGCCCAGCACCTGAGCGGTCTCGCTGGCCACCAGTGCGTCGTCGCGCAGCGGCGACAGATCGATGAACCAGGTGCCGTCCGGGAAATCCGCCCGCATCTCGGCCGCCACCTGCAGCGACAGCCGGGTCTTGCCCAGCCCGCCCATGCCCAGCAGCGTGACCAGGCGGTGGTCGGCCAGCAGGCCCTTCAACTCGTCGATTTCACGCTCGCGGCCGACGAAGGAGCTGGCCTGCAGCGGCAGGTTGTTGGGCACCTCGCGCACCGGCAGCCAGCGCCCGGCCACGTTCACCACCCGCCAGGCCTTGTCGCCGTCAGCCGGCGCTTTGAAGGCCGCCAGGTTGCTGCCGGCCTCGAACAACTCCATCGGCATGGCCACCCCTTTGAGCAGCCAATGACCGTGGGACTGCAGGACAGGCGTGCCCGCCGACGCTGCCAGCGCCGCATGGGCATCGGCCGTCAGCAAGGTCTGCCCTCCCTGGGCCACCGACATCACCCGCGCGGTGACCGGCTTGGCCAGGCCGTCCACCTCCAGCGGCTTGGCGCCACGGGCCACGTCCTCGGCGCTGTTGTGGCGCAGCATCACCGGGCCGACATGCAGGCCGGCACGGGCCCGCAAGGGCGCCGGCAGCGCAAATGGCAGGCCCGCTGCCAGGCTGTCCAGGCCCTGGTGGTAGGCGCCGGCAAATTGCAGCGCGCTGGCGGCGCTGTCGAACATCAGCAGCATGCCGTCGGTCTTGTCGATCTCGCGGCCCTGGTGCAGCGGCAGCAGATCGCGCGCCAGCCGGTCATGCGCGGCCCAGACCTGGGCCATCGCGGCGTCGCCGAGCTGCTCGGACAGCTTGGTGCTATCGACCACGTCGGTGAGCAGCAGGGCCCGGGTGTCGGCGCTGGGCGGGCGGTCGGGATCGACGGGCGGGGGTGAAGCGGGGAGGGGCACGGCGGCGGGGGGCGACGGGGTGGGCGCAGGCCCTGCGCCGGGGCGGCGCCGCACTGCAAAGGCCAAAGATCGCAACCTTACCCCAGCCCGCCTGGCCCGCACCCTGCTGCAGGGCGAGGGCACCGAGGCCCAGTACAGCCTGGAAAAAGGTTTACGGCCATGTGGTGGAGATCGCCTGGTTCGCGCCGATTGCCGCCACCCACACCGTCTACTTCGCCACCGATGCGGTCAAGACGCCCAGGGTCGGCCAGTCGGTGGTGATCGACCTCGTCAACGTCGTGCCGGCCAAATGATGTGCAGCCCGCCCTGTCAACCCGAATGGAGCCCACCATGAGCCTGGACCCTGTACTCATCGAGATGGACCGCCGCTGGAAAGCATCCGGCATCCCGGGCCTTACCGGGGCAGCGGCCCCGAGATGCGCGAGCGCGCCCGCAACATCCGCACCCTGCTCTACCCCAAGCCCGGGCTGGACGCCGGCCGCATAGCGCCCATCAACATCCCCGGCCCGGCCGGCGACATCCCGGCGCATGTGGTGTGGCCACTGGGCGAGTGCTCGGGCGCCACCCTGGTCTACTTTCACGGAGGCGGCTTCATCCTGGGCGATCTGGATTCGCACGAGGCGCACTGCATCCGCATCGCCAACCGCAGCGGTGCGGTGGTGGTCAACGTGGGCTACCGGCTGGCGCCCGAGGATGTGTTCCCGGCCGGCATCGACGACGCCTGGGCCGCGCTGCGCTGGGTGCAGGCGCAAATCAATCAGTTTGGCGGCGATGCCCCACGCCTGGCGGTGGGCGGCGACAGTGCCGGCGGCAACTTTGCGGCCGTGCTGGCGCTGATGGCGCGGGACGCCGGCCTGGCACTGGCTGCGCAATTGCTGATCTACCCGGCCACCGACCTGAGCCAGGAGCGCGACCCGACGGTGCGCAACTACTACCTCGGATCTGAGGCGGCCCACAAGGCGCTGGACCCGCGGGTCTCGCCCCGGCTGGCGCCATCGCTGGTGGGCCTGGCGCCGGTCATCCTGGGCGTGGGGGTGCATGACTTTCTCTACCCCGACAACTGCCGCGATGCCGACGCGCTGCGCGCTGCCGGCGTGCCGCTGCTGGTGCGCGAGTACCCCACGCTGAACCACGGTTTTTTTAGCTACACCGCCGTCTCGGAGAACAGCCACATCGCCGCCGACCAGTTGTGTGACGATCTGCAGGCCCTGCTGGCCAAGGCGCCTGCGGTGCAGGCCGCCAGCGCGTCCGCTGCCGCATAAGCATGGACCCGGTCGTCCGCGACATCCTGGTTGCGGCCATGGCCGAGTTTGCCGACCACGGTTTTGCCGGTGCCCGGGTGGACGCGATTGCCGCGCGCACCCAGACCAGCAAGCGCATGCTGTATTGCCACTTCGGCAGCAAGCAGGGCCTGTACAGCGCGGCGCTGGCGCAGGCCTACCAGCAGATGCGCCAGCGATCTGCAAACCATCCTGCTGCGCGGCCAGGCCGACGGCTCGATGCGGCCCGATCTGGCCCCGTTGGACGTCTATGCCAATGCGGTGGCGCTGGCCTTCCACTTCGTCTCCAACCGCAGCACCTTCAGCGCGATCTTTGAGCTGGGAAGCGATCCGGCCCAGGTGCAGCTTGCGCGGCGGGCTTGCATCCACGACACGATCGAGCGGCAGGTGGTGGCGCGCTGCTGACGCCCTTGTCGCTACCGCAGCAACGGGCCCAAGCGGCCCTTGTCACGCCACCTCAACACCCACGCCCACATCCGGGTGCAGCGCCACCAGCCCCTTGTCGAAGCTGGCCAACTTGCCGCGATGGTGGCGGGCCAGGGCAGCGAGGTAGGCGTCGGTCACTTGCCGGTGGCCCATCACGCCATGCCAGCGGACCTGGCCGTAGCCCAGCGCGTCCGGCCAGAAATGATGGCTGGCATGCGCTGTCACCGCTTCCAGCACGGCCAGTGCCTGCTCCACCCTTTGCCCGCCCAGGCGCATGGCCAGCCGCAACAAAGTGCCTTGGGTGATGGGGCAGGTGGCAAAGCCGCCTTCATGCGCCGCAAACCACTGCTGTGCGGGCCGGTGATGCACATGCGCCTCGTCGATCAGCGCGTACAGCACATTGCCATCCAGCAAGTGCACGCCGCCCCGGGTCTTGGGCGCAGCCGGCGCCATCAATCGTCGTCCAGTGCCCGCACGTCTTCGACCGTGACCGGGCGCGCCGAGCGGATCAAGGGCAGGCCGGTGCGCTCGTCCAGCCTGAGCGCGGTGGCCGCCGTGGCGTCCTGCGCGCCGGATGGCAGTGCCAGACCGCGCCGAATCAACTCGGCAACCGTCTGGTTCATGCTGCGCCGGCTGTGCGCGGCGATGGACGTGACCGCCTGGTGCAGATCGTCCGGCAGGTCGATGGTGGTGCGCATCAAATCATCATTGCATCATGATGGCGGTGCGTCAATCTGCGTTCTCTGCCCGGGCCCAAGCGCTGGACGCGGCGCCTGGCGCCGGTGGCTCAACAACAACGCGGCCATCGACACACCCGCGGCGGCATGCAGCCATCCCAGCGCGGGCCGCAGTGCCTCGGGCGCGAAGTAGAACAAGAGATAGCCGGTCAGCACCAGCAGCGCCGCCAAGGTGCACAGCGTGACGCCAGACCGGCGCTGCCCCGACCAGCGCCGCCGGTGGCTGAGCCGCCAACCCTGCGGGATGTGGGCCGCCGCCAGCGCGCCCAGCACAAACAGCCCGCCAAAGGCCGCCAGCCCGTGCAGGCGCAGGCTGGCGGCCTCCAGCGGGTGTGGCAATTCGCCGGCCCCGGCGCCCAGGCTGTAATGCAGCACCAGCCAGACCGCGCCGCTGAGCAGCAACGCCCCGCCGACGATGTACAGCGCCAGGCGCTGCCAGCGGGGCAGCCGGTGCGCGGGCTCGTGGCCTCTGTGATGGCTGGGCCGCTTCATACCGCATTCAGTGGCACCAGGCCGTGGCCTGGTAGCGGGCGAGCAGTGGCGCCGCAGCATTGCCGCTGAGCGCCACCACCTTGGTCAGCGCATCGGCCCACAGGCACAGCGGGGCGGCCACGCTGACCTGGCGCTGGCTTGGCGGCCGGGCATCCGCTGTGAAAAGCGCCATCCGGGCAGCCGCGCCAAAGTGGCTGCTGGCAAAGGCGCCCTCGTGCAGCGTGGCAAACGGCCGCACGCCGCCGCTGGCCTCATCGCGCAGATGGACGGGCAGGCTGACGTCGCCGAAGGCGCGCAGGTCACCGCCGGCATTCACCCAACCGGCCCGGCAGCCGTGGGCCATCAAGGCCTGCACCGCGATGTCAACCGCATGGCCTTTGCCGATGCCGCCCAGGTCGAGCCGGACTGCCGCGTGGGTTTTGCGCAGCACATCGCCGTCCAGGCGCCAGCCGTCCGGTGCCGTCCCCAGGCTGATGTCGAACAGGCCGCCGCTGGCCTGCTGCAATTGCGCCGCCGCCATCAGCACCTGGCGGGTGGCGGGCCGCGTGGCCATGGCCCCGCCGCAGGGCAAGGCATGGAAGTGCGAGATGTCACTGGCCGCGTCGAAACGCGACAGGCAGGCTTGCACCGCCAGGATGGCCTCGAACGCCGCGTCGAAGGCCGGCTCAAGCGCCGATTCGAGCGACGTCGGCGCAGCGTCACGCGGTGAGCACAGCCCCACCTCGACCAGCGTGCCCAGCAATGGCCGAGCGCGCCGCCGCCAGGCCGGGCCCGCGGCTGCCAGCGTCATGCCAGGCCACCCGCGCGGCGCAGCAGCGCCAGCACCGCCACGATGCGGCGCACGCCGTCGGTCACATGGTTGCAGCTGAGCGTGGCGCCGCTGATGTTGGCGATGTCCTCGCCCACCCGCAGTGGCGAGCCCGCGCCCTTGCCGACAAACTGCCGGCGCCAGGCGGGCAGACGGATCTCGAAGCCATGGCTCTCCCGGTAGGACAGGATCTCGACCTGCCGCACGCTGCCGTCCAGCGCGATGCCCACCGCATAGCCGATCAGCTCGGTCTTGCCGATCACCTCGTCGGCGACCACAAAGCCCAGCGCCACCCCGGCCTTGCGCGCCACCCGCACCGTCCAGCTCGCCGAGCGCGCGCGGACGCCCTGGGCATCGAGCTGCTGCAGCTGGGCCGCGTCCAGCCCGAGGCTGCGTTGCTCAAAGGCATCGGCCTCGGGGAACATCAGCCTGGCGGCTTGGTCCGCGCTCAGGTAGTCCACCGCAAAGGCGCTGGTCGGCAGGGCCGCCGCCGCGACGGCTGCGGCCACCAGCACCACCCGCATCAAAAGCTCCAGCCCAGGCCGAGGTTGACGCGGTTCAGATCGCTGCTTTCGCGGAAACGCTGGTAATCGGCCTTGACCACGACGCCCTGGGCGACCTGCAGGTTGGCGCCCAAGGTGAGCACGCGCTCGCTGCGGGCCGCCTCGGGTGTCAGGCCGGGGCCCAGGTCGGCATAGCTGCTGGCGGTATTGAACTGCTCCCAACGCACAAACGGCGACAGCACATGGTCGCCCTGCGACCAGAGCTTGTAGGCGCCCTGGATGTAGTGGCCGTCAAAGGATTTGGGGATCAGGGTCGGGTTGCCCAGCCGCGTGGCGTTCAGCGCTGCGGTGTTGGAGATGGTGGCGCGGGTGTAGAGGGCGGCCAGATCCCAGCGCCCGGGCGTCCAGCGCGCGTGCAGGTCCCACAGCGTGATGCGGGCCTTTGCCACGGCCTGGCCCTGGGTGGCCTGGCCGGTGAAGAGCGAGCCGCCCAGCAGCAGCCCCGGCAGGCCGCGCCAGTTGACGGCGCCGAAGGTGGCCAGGTCGTGGCTCTTGGCCAGTGACAGCTCCTGGTGCACCGAGCCCAGCGGCGACGCCTTGCCGGCGCTGGACGCGGCGTCCCACTTGCCCAGGTTGAAGCCGGTGCTCAGGCCGCCCTGCAGCGTCAGGCCGTTCTCAAGCATGCCCACCCATTGCACGCCGCCTTCGCGCCAGGTGCTGGGGATGATGGCGGTCTCGACAAAGTTGCGCTCCACCCCGTAGTAGGCGGTCGGCTCGTGGTTCTCGTTGAGCAGGCCCACCGGCATCAGGAACAGCCCGGCGCGCAGCGCCAGCGTGGGCGTGATCTGGCGCTCCACATAGGCTTGCTCGACCGCCACTTCACCCGCATCGCTGGCCGAGGTGACGGCATGCTCGACCTCCAGCTCGGTGACCAGCTTGGTCCGGTCGTCAAAGCGGTGCTGAAAGCCCAGCACCAGCCGGCGCACATCGGCCTGCGCGTCCTGGCCACGCCCGGTGGGGCGGTTGTAGTTGAGCTCGCCATAGCTGGTGATGACGGTGGCCGGGCCGGCCGCAGCAGTGACCGCCG
>JANLZT010000107.1:0-4018 GCA_031366465.1 Betaproteobacteria bacterium
GCCCATTGCCCGGCCGCGCCCAGGCCCGACGCGGCGCCCAGCACGTCCAGCGCCAGCGCCAGGCCCAGCAACATCACCGGCATGGCGCGCAGCAGTCGGGGCTCGGGCCGGTGCTGATAGAGGCCGCGGGCCCACAGCGCCGTCCACAGCGGGTAGGTGTTGAAGGCCAGCAGCGCCAGCGCCACCGGCAGCCGCGCCACCGCCGAATACAGGCACAGGCTCTGCACGCCGATCAACAGGCCGATGGCCGGCAGCGCGCGCCGCTGGCGGGCCGTGAGCCGCACCGGCACCCGCTGCAGCCACACCAGGCTGCCCACCACCAGCGCGGTGATGGCGCTGCGGCAGGCCACCGCCGTGGCCACATCGACGCCGTGGTTGAAGGCCAGCCGCGCCGCCACATGGTTGGCGCCCATCATCAGCGCGATCAGCAGCAGGGTGGCAAAGGCGGCGCGTGAGATCGCGGTGCTGGGGCTGGGGGTGGGGGCGGCAGGCATGCCGGCATTCTCGGGGTGAGCCCCTCCGCGTTGCTGGCCAGCCCGGGCCAGCCCGGTGGGATCAAGCTGCGGGCGGGGTTGGCCCGGCGCCAGCAGCGCCAGCGTCATCAAGCGCGGCCACCGCAGACCAGCCGGCCAGGCCCAGCAGCGCCGCCGCATCGGGGTACAGGCGCGCCAACACCGCCGTGCTGGCCTGGCCCAGCAGGTGTTGCAGCGCCGTGTTGAAACCTGGCGGCGCAGACAGGCTGGCCTGCGGCGGCGCCGCCAGCCAGGCCGCACGCTGCGCCCACAGCGCCTGCCATTCGGCACGCTGGGTGGCCAGCACCTCGTTGACCGCGTCAATCCAGGCCGGCGGCGGATCGTCTTGCTGCCACGCGCCCCGGCCCCGGCCGTGGTGGGCCACCGCCAGGTAGCCCAACAGGGCCGAGCGCAACAGCGCCTGCAGCACGCTGTCCTGCCAGGCCAGTTGGGGCGGGCCCAGGCCGCGGATCTTGTTGACGCCGCGCGCCGCACCGGCCGCCCCAAGCGCCCCCAGCACACCGCCGGCCAGCAGGCCGCCGCCCATCGTCAGGCCGCCGCTGACCAGGTCGGCCTTCAGGCCGGCCAGCGCACCGGTCACCAGGCCGCCCCAGAGCGCGGCGCGGCCCTCGCTGACCGGCTCGCGGCGCGCAAAGTAGCCGGCCATGCGGGCCAGCAGCTCGGTGCCAGCCCGGCCTTGCAGGCCATGCAGCCGGATCAGTGCGTCGGTGCTGGCGCGCAGGTCCTGGTCCAGGCGGCTGGCCAGCGCGGCCAGGGCCTGGTCTTGCGGGCTGTTGCCGGCGTCAGATGCCCAGCCCAGGCGCTGGCCCAGGGCCTGCGCCCAACTGCGCAGCGGTGCCTGCCAGCCGACGTCGGGCAGGCCCTCGCGGTCCAGCGCGGCGCGCAGCAGGCGCTGCGCCAGCAGCCCGGTGGCGGCTTGCCAGGTGGCCTGCTGGCGCAGCGCCCAGCGGGCCTGCAGGCGGGCCAGCAGCGGCTGGTCAGCGGCCGGCAGGGCTTGGGCCACCGCCCGCAGCAGCACCGCCTCTTGCAGCCAGCAGCGGGTGAAGGCATCCAGCGGCAGCACCGCCTGCACCACCGGCCAGGTTGTCAGATGCTGGCGCCAGCGCTGCACCTGCAAGGCCTCATCGGCCGGCGCGCCGGGGCTGACCAGATGGTTGAGCAGCACCAGCACCGGCTTGCCCAGCCAGGCCAGCAATTGCAGCTCGGGCGCCAGGTAGCCGGCATCCTCGGGCGCCTCGGCGGCATTGACCAGGTAGAGCGCCACATCGGTCTGCGCCATCACATGGCGGATCGCCTGCTGGCTGGCCCAGAAGGCGCGGTCGCGCCAGCGGTCCCAGACCTGGCTGAGCAGCCAGCCCCAGGGGCTGCCGGCGGCCTGCAGCCGGCCCAGCAGGCGCTGGCTGTCGCCAAAGCCGGGGCTGTCCCACAGCAGCAGGCGCTCACCGTCGGGCGTCTCGATCAGGCGGTGGGGCTCGGCCGTGTCGGTCACATGGGCCTGGTCACGCACCTCGCCGATGTCGCGGCCCAGCAGCGTGCGGGCCAGCGTGGTCTTGCCCACATTGGTGTGCGAGACCAGGCTGAGCGACAGGCTGCGGCGGTGGCCCGGGGCGCCGGCATCGCTCATGCAGCCGCCTGCGCTGGGGCCGGCGCCGCTGCCAGCGTGCCCAGGTTGACGAACACCGGCGGATAGCCCAGCGGGGTCAGCAGCTCGGTCCAGGCGGCACGGCGCTGGGCCAGGCGATCAGCTCCGCCAACGCCACCAAACCGCTGGCGAAAACCGGATTCGTCCACCAGCACCTGCAGGCTGGCGCCAGCCGCCAGGCGCTGGCCCAGGGCTTGCACAAAAGCGCCATGGCTTTCGCGCTCGGGGGTGGCGGTGAGGGCAAACAAGGCCACCCAGGTGCTGGCATCGGCGCTGGCATCGACGCCGGCAAGCGCATCGGATACCGGGCGGGCCAGCCAGCGGGCCAGATCGTCCTCGGCGCCCAGGGGCAGGCTGGGGCTCACTTGCACCACCCCGACCGGGCCGAAGACGCCTTCAAGCACCGGGCCCAGCGCGGCCTGGGCCTCAGGCCCCAGCCGGTAGCTGTAGGGCAGCACCGTCACCGCCCGGGCCCGGCCCGAGGCCCGGCGCAGCAGGGCCTGCAGGTCGTCAGCGCTTGTGGGCAAGGGCAAATCAGCGGCCAGCTTGCGGGCCCGCCATGCTGACCCCGCAGCCAGCGCCGCGCGCGGCAGCACCACCGCCAGCAACAGGGTGAGGGCCCACAGGTGGATCCAGCGCGCTGCGCCTTCGCCGCCGCCCGTGGCCAGGCGCAGGCCGGCCAAGGCGTCGATCCCGGGCAGCGGCAGGCCACTGAGCGCGGCGGCAGGCCCCAGCAACACCGCCAGCACCCGGTGCACTGCGGGGGCGTCCAGAAAGGTGCTGTCCCAGCCGGCGCGGTAGTCCAGCACCAGGCCACGGGCGTACAGCGACGCCAGCAAGCCCAGGGCCAGGCCGGCCGCCGCGACATGCAGGGCAGCCGCCAGCCGCGCCGCCTGCAACGGCAGGCTGGCCGACCACCCATCCTGCCGGTAGCGGGCCAGCACGCTGTCGATCTGGGCTTGCCTTCGGGCTGCAGCCGCCTGGGCGGGGGCTGCGGCGTCCAGCCTGGCGCCGACTCGCGCCAGCCCATCACCCAGGCGCGCGGCAAACGCCAGCAGCCGACGCCGCAACAGGCCGGGCCAGGGCCACGCAATCAGCGGCGCGGCCGGGCTGCCCGGCCGGATGGGGTCATGCAAACCCCGCCGCCGGGCCCAGGCCAGCACCACCGTTCCCAGCAAGGCCGCGTAGACCAGGCCGTTCCAGGCCAGCAAGAGCAGCAGCGGCCCGGCCAGCAGATTGACCCGGTGGGCCGGGCCCAGCACATCGCCCAGCAGCCCCAGCCCAAAGCCAGCCAGTGCCGTCAGCAGGGCAGCGGCGGTGGCCGGCCCGGATGCATGCCGGGTGGCGGCGGCCACCGCCCCGGCCCAGCCGGCATCGCGCTCGGCCAGGCGGCCCAGGCCCAGCCGGGCCCGCTGCACCAGCCAGGCGTGCGGGGGGGCAGATTCACCGACCTGGCGGCGGGCCTGGGTATCGGCCCAGACCAGATCGGCCGGCAATAGGCCGGGCTCAGCGCTGTGCTCGATGGCCCGCATCAACAGCACGGCGCGCAGGTCGGATTCGGTCATGGCGGTGGTGTGATGCGTGCGGCGTGGCAGGCGCGGTCGGCGGGCTGGCAGGGTGGTACGGCCCGCAGCGCCCAGCCCTGCGCCGCCACGGCCGGCACGATTGTGACGGCAGCCTCAAGCGCAAATCGACCACGCGCCCGCTTGATCCAGCGCAAGCGCAGCGCCAGCGCTCACCATCGGATATCGAAATGAGAGAGAATCGCATTTAGATTGACGCAGCCACTGCCGCACCCGCCATCCACCATGACCACCACCCTGCTCACTGACCTGCCCGACGG
>JANLZT010000174.1:0-5273 GCA_031366465.1 Betaproteobacteria bacterium
CAAGCGGCGCTGGGCGAGCCGGTGGATCTGCAAGTGCAGGCCGGCCTGCCGCAGGATTCGATCGCCCGGCGCGATGTGCTGGCGCGTGACCAGGCCCAGGCCAGCGCCGAACAAATCATCCAGGCCGACCCGGTGGTGCGCGCACTGATGGCACAGTTCCCCACCGCCCGCATCGTGCCGGGCTCGATCAAACCGGTGGCCGCCGACGGCCTCCCAACCAGGACTACCGCGCCATGATGAAGAACCAACTCGCCGGCCTGATGAAGCAGGCCCAGGCCATGCAGGACAACCTCAAGAAGGCCCAGGACGAGCTGGCCAACATCGAGGTGACCGGCGAATCGGGCGCCGGGCTGGTCAAGGTGTTGATCACCTGCAAGCACGACGTGCGGCGCGTCACCATCGCCCCCAGCCTGCTGGCCGAGGACAAGGACATGCTCGAAGACCTGGTGGCCGCCGCCTTCAACGACGCGGTGCGCCGCGTCGAGGCCACCACCCAGGACAAGATGGGCAAGCTGAGTGCCGGGATGCCGCAGATCCCCGGTATGAAATTCCCCTTCTGATCCGGTGGCCGAGCGCAGCCTGGAAGGCCTGATCGAGGCGCTGCGCCGCTTGCCCGGCGTGGGCGTCAAATCGGCCCAGCGCATGGCCTACCACCTGCTGCAGCATGACCGCGAGGGCGCTCAGCGCCTGGCGCTGGCGCTGCAGTCGGCGGCCAGCTCGGTGCAGCACTGTGAGCGCTGCCATACCTTCACCGAGGCTGGCCTGTGCCAGACCTGCCGCGACCCCAGCCGCGATGCCCAGCAACTGCTGGTGGTCGAGAGCCCGGCCGACCAGGCCGCGATGGAGCGCAGCGGTAGCTACCGCGGCCTGTACTTTGTGCTGATGGGGCGGCTGTCACCGCTGGACGGCATTGGCCTGGCCGACATCGGCCTGCACCCCTTGCTGGACCGTGCCGCCGATGGCGCGGTGCAGGAGGTGATCCTGGCCACTGGGTTTTCAGCCGAAGGCGAGGCCACCGCGCAGGTGCTGTCGCAGGCCCTGCGCCAGCTCAAGTCTGGGGCCGGTGAGCCGCTGCGGGTCACCCGGCTGGCGAGGGGCGTGCCGGTGGGCAGCGAGCTGGAATACGTCGACCTGTCAACCCTGGCCCACGCCTTGAGCGACCGGCGCTGAAGACGGGCCGCAGGCGCTTTGGGCGCCTGCGGCTAGATCTTGCGGCTGGACCTTGCGGCTGGACCTTGCGGCTTCATCGCTGCCGAGCCGTCGGCCCGGGCGCTGCCAGCCGGCGCGCGCCGCCGCCCTTGGCCTTGGCGCTGGCCAGGCGCAGCGCGCCCTTGGCCGGCTTGGCCGCCACCACAACCACCACCACCACCACCGATTGGCCGGGCGCGAAATGCGCATTGGCGCTGGTGCCGTTCCATTGGGCCACCTGCTGCGGCGTGACGCGGTAGCGGCGGGCCACCGCCAGCACCGTGTCGCCCTTCTTGCCGGCCTTGAAGCTGATGCGCTTGCCCGGTGGCCGGTCGGGTGCCAGGGCCAGCGTGGCCTGCTCAGCCACCTGCTCGGCCACATCGGTGGCGCGCTGGGCGCTGCGGTGCACCAGCAGGGTGGAGCCGGCCTTGACCAGCATGCCCTTGGGGATGTTGTTGACCTCACGCAGTTGCTGCTCGGTCATACCGGTCTGTTTGGCCGCGTCAGCCGGGCGCAGCGTGCGCGGCGCCTGCCAGGCGGTCCAGGTGGCGAGCGCGCCGCGGTGCTGGTTGATCGCATGCACATAGCGGTTGGCGTTGTCATAGGGCAGCAGCACCTGCGGCGTGATAGCCGCCATGATCAGCGGCTTGTTCATCTGCGGGTTGAGCTGCTTGAACTCGTCCAGCGGCAGGCCGGCCAGGCGCGCGGCCATGTCGACATCGATGTCGCGGTTGATCGCCACCGACACGAAGTAGGGGTGGTTGCGCAGCGGCGGCAGCGTGATGCCATGGGCCTCGGGCCGCAGCACGATGTTCTTCACAGCCTGCAGCTTGGGGTAGTAGTTGCGGGTCTCCTCGGGCATGGCCAGGCTGGCGTAGTCGGTGGGCAAGCCGGCGCGCTGGTTCTTGGCAATCGCCCGCGTCACGCTGCCCTGGCCCCAGTTGTAGGCCGCCAGCGCCAGTTGCCAATCGCCAAACATCTTGTGCAGGCCCTGCAGGTAGTCCAGCGCCGCCCGGGTGGAGGCCAGCACATCGCGCCGGTCGTCGCGGAACATGTTCTGGCGCAGTGAAAAATCGCGCCCGGTGGCCGGCACAAACTGCCACATGCCCGAGGCCTTGGCGCTCGACATCGCCTGCGGGTTGAAGGCACTCTCGATGAAGGGCAGCAGCGCCAGCTCGGTGGGCAGGCCGCGCTTGTTGAGCTCTTCAACGATGTGGAACAGGTAGCGGCCGCCGCGCTCGGTCATGCGCTGCACGTAGTCGGGGCGGCTGCTGTACCACTGCTCCCATTTGCGCACATGGTCGGATTCGAGGTTGGGCACTGCCAGGCCGATGCGCACCCGGGCCCACAGGTCGGTGCGGGCGGCGGCGGCGTCCAGGTCGATCTGTCGGGTTGGGTCGAGCGGGTCGACCGCGATCAGCGGTGCATCAGGCGTGGCCTGTGCGAGGGCCGACGCGGACCCCAAGCCGCCTTGCGCAGGCATGCGGCTGGCGCTGGTGGCGGCTGGGCCTGCGGCAGGGGCCGGGCTGCCAGCGGTTGGCGCGGCGACGTAGGCGGGGCTCTCGGCTGACACTGCCGCAGCCGGCGCCGCCGATGCCTGTGGAGCGCTGGGAGAAGGCGCTGTGGCACAGCCTGTCAGCGCCAGATTGGCGATAACCGCCGCGGCAATTGCCAGCCGCCATGCCGACGCCCTGCGGCCATCGAGGTGGGGGATGCCGCTGGTGCGTCGGTAGGTGGTCATCGGAATTGGTTCTTCCATTCGGGCAAGGCGCCCAGCACCGCAGGCGCATCGCAGCGCATGAAGGGGTTGATCGCGCGCTCACTGGCGTACCTTCGTGCTGCGCACTCTGGTATTCGCCCTTGGGGCGGTCCGGCGGGCTCATGCGCGATGGTGGACGGCAAGCTGGGTAGGCGCATCACCGTCACCTTATCGCCGCTGTTGAGCGGCAAAATCTGGCCCGGGCGGGTCTCGCGGGCCGGGCCGTAGCCAGGGCCACGCCACCGATCCGGTCGGGGTGGCGGAGCGTCACTAGAATGCCGGCCAGCGCCAGCCCTTGGGCATCCAGCGCCGCCTGCACGGGCGCCGCATCGCCCGGATCGACAACGATGGCCTGGTGGTCATCGTGCAGCATCCAGAGGCAGTGGTCGGCGAAGGCAGGCAGGGCAGTTGGTTTCATGACGCGCAATCCATCGATTATAGAGTTGGCCCAGTGGCTGCAAAGCCCGCCCGGGCGCTACTTGCTGGCCTGGGAACAGCGCGAGCTGGACCGCACGGTGGCCGACATCTTTGGCTTTCACGCACTGCAGCTTGGCCTGGTCGAGTTGGAGGCCTTGCGCGCCAACCGCATGCCCCACCGTTGGGTGGCCAGTGGATCACTGGCTGAGCCTGTGCCGCCAGCTCATTTGCTGGCGCCGGTGGACCCAGCCTTGTCCAGCCTGCTGGCCATGGGCCAGGGCGCGGCGTTGCATTGCGACTTCGAGGCCCTGCCCTTCCCCAACCAGAGCCTGGACCTGGTAGTGCTGCCGCATGCACTGGAGCTGGCGCGCGACCCGCACGATGCGCTGCGCGAGGTCGAGCGGGTGCTGCGGCCCGAGGGCCGGGTGGTGATCGTCGGCTTCAACCCGGCCAGCCTGTGGGGCCTGCGCCAGAGTGCCGGCCATCTGCGCCAGCGCCTGGGCGGCAGCGCGCCGCTCTACCTGCCGAGCGCGGGTGATTTCATCGCCTATGGCCGGGTGCGCGACTGGCTGCGCCTGCTCGGTTTCGAGGTCGAGCGGGGCCGCTTTGGCTGCTGGCGGCCGCCCTGGCGGTCCGAGGCCGGTCTGGCCCGTCTGGGCTGGCTGGAGGCCGCCGGTGCGCGTGCCTGGCCGGTGCTGGGCGCGGTCTACCTGGTGGAGGCTGTCAAGCGGGTGCGCGGGATGCGCCTGGTCGGCCTGGCGCGCCAACGCAAAGTCAGCGCCAAGGCGGCAGCGGCCGTGGTGGCAAGGGCCCAGGCCCGTGAACAGACTATTTTCAGGACGGATGAATGAGCCCAGCAATCGACCAGCGCGCCAGCCAAACTAGCCAAGCCAGCCCAGTCAGCCCAGTCAGCCCGGACCCGGTGGTGATCTACACCGATGGCGCCTGCAAAGGCAACCCCGGGCCTGGCGGCTGGGGTGCCTGGCTGCGCTGGGGCGCGCATGAGAAAGAGCTGTTTGGCGGTGAGCCGGCCACCACCAACAACCGCATGGAGCTGACGGCGGTGATTGAGTCGCTGTCGCTGCTCAAGCGCCGCACGCCGGTGGCGATCTACACCGACAGCGAGTACGTCAAGAACGGCATCACCAGCTGGATCCACGGCTGGAAGAAGCGGGCCTGGCGCACTGCCGACAACAAGCCGGTCAAGAACATCGACCTCTGGCAGAAGCTCGATGCACTGGTGGCCCAGCACAATGTGGCCTGGCATTGGGTCAAGGGCCATGCCGGTGACCCGGGCAATGAGCGCGCCGACGCGCTGGCCAACCGGGGAGTCGAGGCCCTGCGGCCCGGGCCCTGACAGCCGCTTTGCCTGGCTGAGGGCGGCCAACGGCCGGGCAAACCTGGGCTAGCGCAATCGAAACGTGCCGGTCATCAGCTGGCAAAGCTGCACGCTGGCGGCGTTGATGAACAGGGGCTTGGCGCGCCGGGGACGGAACTGGCCCGACAAGGTCATGCCCTCGCACTTGCCGGTGCCACCGACAAACTCGAGCTGGCCGGCGCGCATCGTGTCCACCAGCGTGAACATCCAGCGGCCACCATCCGGATCAGAGGGTCAGCTCGCGAGAGCGTCAGTTCGCCAGGCCGTCAGACCAGGCCGTCGAAGGGGATCACGTCCACCAGGTCGCCGGCGGCCACATCGCCCTGGCCGTGGTGCAGCACCACCATGCCATTGGCCTGGCTCATGCTGCGCAGGATGCCCGAGCCCTGCGCCCCGGTGATGCGCACCTGCCAGCGGCCATCGGCACGCTGGCTGACGATGCCACGCTGGTACTCGGTGCGGCCGGGCTTCTTGCGCAGGGCGGCCTCGCTCACCGCCTGCAGCAGCGGCATCGGCTGCGGCGTGGCGCCG
>JANLZT010000158.1:0-1556 GCA_031366465.1 Betaproteobacteria bacterium
GTGTGTCACGAACACGACTCTTGAACCGCACGGAAAGGAGGAATGTGCCAGGGGCGTGATGCTTTGCCGAAGATGGGGGTGGGCCCCCCGGGGTCGGCTTGCAGGAGCAGGCCTCAAACCGCCACAAGCTGCTGGGGAGACAGTGCCCTGGTGGTGAGCGTTGCTGGAAAAGGCGCGGCTGGAAGACTGCGTCAGGTGTGATCCATGGAGACGAACGAAAGTGAACCGTCCGATGACGTGTCGAGATGACGAAGACGGCGTCGAAACCGCGGGAGGGTGTGGCCTGCGGGACAAGGGTGGGGCGAACCTGTTTAGTGCCCACTCGGCGCCCGGCATAAAGGCGGCGTGAACTTGGATCAGGCTTCGGTGAGGAACGTGAGAACCTGTCGTCCCGATGCGAAGGGAGAAGCTCAAGCGGGACGGAACCCGCAAGAGCCAGAGTACCGATGCGGGGCACGGGGGCAGAGACGCTCGTAGTAGGGATGAAGGTTCTGTAATGGAACTGGACCGAAGGGGTGCCGTTGTTCGGCCGGAGCTGAGTGCCCAACCCGAAAAGGGGAGGAGGCGCGCAGCGCCGGCAAAGTCGTTTGTGATTGATCGGCGAGAAGTGTGGCAAGCGTACAGGCGCGTAAAGGCCAACAAAGGCGGGGCTGGAGTGGATGGGGTGACGATGCTGGACTTCGAGCGGGGACTGAAAGACAACCTGTACCGGATCTGGAATCGGCTGTCTTCGGGCAGCTACATCCCACCGCCAGTCAAGCGCGTGGAGATACCGAAAAGTGACGGCAAGGTCAGGGCGTTGGGCATACCGACGATCGCCGACCGGATAGCACAGCAAGTGGTACGGCAGCGGCTGGAGCCGCAGCTGGAGCCGGTGTTCCAAGACAGCTCGTATGGATACCGGCCTGGGCGCTCGGCACATGATGCCCTGCGCCAGGCCCGCAAGCAGTGCTGGCGGCGAGACTGGGTGCTTGACCTGGACATCAAAGGCTTCTTCGACAACATCGACTGGGGCCTGTTGATGAAGGCGGTGCGCAAGCACGCGCCATGCGGCTGGGTGGTGATGTACACCCAGCGGTGGCTGCAAGCGGCCACGATCATGCCCGATGGATCGGTGCAAAAGCGGGAGAAAGGGACGCCGCAAGGCGGGGTGATAAGCCCCGTGCTGGCCAACCTGTTCCTGCACTATGCCTTTGACGAGTGGATGAAGCGGCACCATGGCAAGGTGCCGTTCGAGCGGTATGCAGACGACATCATCTGTCACTGCCAGAGTCAGGCTCAAGCTGAAGCGCTCATGGAGCACGTTCGGGCAAGGCTGGCGGAATGCGGGTTGGAACTCAACCCGCACAAAAGCAAGGTCGTGTACTGCGCGGACGCCAAGCGGCGCGGTAGTTACGAGACGAGGCAGTTTGACTGTAAGCGGCTAGCCGCCCCACCTTGACGAGTTGATCTCAGCGTGGGCGCAGGTGGGCTACGACCTCAGCCCAACGGCTGCCAGCGATGCGGCAGCAGCTCGTCGATGCGGCTGTTCATGTAGGTCGGCAGCCGCGTCAGCA
>JANLZT010000177.1:0-1547 GCA_031366465.1 Betaproteobacteria bacterium
AAGTAGTACTTGATCAGGTCGATGCGGCCCGAGACCGGCGTCAGGCCCCAGCGCTCGGCCACGAACATGATCAGCAGCAGGCCCCACCAGAAGATCGGCATCGAATAACCCGTGACCGACAGGCCCATCAAGGTCTGATCAAACGCCGTGCCGCGGCGCGCCGCCGCGATGGTGCCGGCCGGCAAGCCCAGCAGCACGGCAAACAGCATGCCGGCCAGCGACAGCTCGATGGTGGCTGGGAAGAGGGCGGCAAACTCGGTCAGCACAGCCTGGTTGGTGGCCAGCGAGGTGCCGAAGTCACCGTGCAGCAACTGGTTGCAGTACTGCAGAAACTGCTGCCAGACTGGCTGGTCCAGGCCCAGCTCGTGGCGGAACATCGCCAGCCGCTCGGGGCTGATGCCGCGCTCGCCCACCCGCACCTCCACCGGATCACCCGGCACCAGCCGGATCGCCACAAAGGTGACGAACATCAGCGCGATGAAGGTGGGGATGGTCAGCGCCAGGCGGCGCAGCAGGTAGCTGAGCATCCGCTTCGATCAGGCCCCAGGGTCCAGTTCCAGCAGCCAGGCGTGCAGCGCTGTCCTCAGTGCCGGCAAGTCCCGCGCGACCGTGCCGTGCACCGTCTGGTCGTCCAAGGTGTCGTAGCCGTGGATGATGCGGTTGCGCAGCGCAATGGCTGATCGAGCGACCGGCAGGCGTTCGAACAGCGAAGGCTCTTCGCGCGCGAGCCGCACAAAGGCTTCGCCTAACACTTCCAGTTGCCGTTCGATCGACGAGCGCAGCATCGCGTTGTCGGAATAGGCGTCCAAGGTCTGGCCGGCCAGGAATGACACCGCCAGGTCGATGGCGTTGATCGCATCCAACAGCAGCTTGAGGCGCCTGTCAGCCATAGACGGGCACCCGCGTGCGTTCTATTTCCGCAGCGAAGTAGCGGTTACGGACGTAACGCGGGTTGACCAGATCGACCGGGGCGCCCAGCAGGGCTTCCAGCGCTTCGGCAAAGTCGATGAACCGAGCGGCAGGCGAACCGGTGTAGCCCGGCGCCCATTCGACCAGGAAGTCGTAGTCACTGCGCCCCGGTACAAATCGGCCGCTTGCGGCTGAGCCGAACAGCGCGAGCTGTGCCACACCAAAACGCCGGCAGAGCCCGGCAATGGCGGACCGATGCTCGGCGAGTGGGGCGGTTGCCATGCGCTGGGCCTACTTCAGCTCCACCCCGTTGAACTGGTGCGAGCCAAACGGGCTTTGCTTGTAGCCCGTCAGCTCCTTGCGCATCACCTCGTAGACCACCGAGTGGGCGATCTTGAAGTCAGGCGCATCGTCGTGCTCGATCTGCTGCATCTCGGCGTAGAGCTTGCTGCGCTCCTTGATGTCGGCAATCGTGCGGGCCTTGTCCAGCCGCTCATCAAAGGCCTTGTTGCACCACTTGGCCAGGTTCTGGCCGCCGGGGCGGGCGGCCTCGCAACCGCGCAGGAAGAAGAAGTTGTCCGGGTCGCCGTTGTCGCCGGTCCAGCCCAGCATGCCGGTGATGTGCTCCCCCTGCTGCA
>JANLZT010000178.1:0-3333 GCA_031366465.1 Betaproteobacteria bacterium
CCTGCTGAAGTCCGGATGGGTAACGGCAAGGGCAACCCGGAGTACTACGTGGCCGAAATCGTGCCCGGCAAGGTGCTCTACGAACTGAACGGCGTACCGGAAGCGCTGGCCCGCGAGGCGTTCACGCTCGCTGCTGCCAAGCTGCCGCTGCGTTGCACGTTCGTCACGCGCCAGCTTGGCGCCTGAACACGGAGCAAATCATGAGCAAAGCATCAGACCTGCGCGGCAAGGACGTGGCCGGGCTTGAGAAAGAGGTTACCGACCTCTTGAAAGCCCACTTCGGCCTGCGCATGCAAAAGGCCACCCAACAGCTGACCAACCACCAGACCCTGGGCCAGACGCGCCGCGACATCGCGCGCGCCAAGACCATCCTGGTCGAGAAAAAGAAGGGAGCCGCCCAATGAGCGAAGCCCAAGCCCAAGCTGCTGTCGCAGCGGCGCCTGTCAAGAACACCCGCACCCTGGTCGGCCGGGTGGTGAGTGACAAGCGCAACAAGACGGTCACCGTGCTTGTCGAGCGTCGCGTGACACATGAGCTGTACGGCAAGATCGTCGGCCGTTCACGCAAATACCAGGCGCACGACGAAAAGGGTGAGTACCACACCGGCGACACCGTCGAGATCGCCGAAGGCCGGCCGATCAGCAAGACCAAGTCCTGGGTGGTGACCAAGCTGCTGCAAAAGGCTGGCTTGATCTGATCCGCTGGCAGGGCGGGGCGGGTGGTCAGCAATGACACCGCAATGACACCCCCATGACATCCAGACGGCCGGAACGCTCGATACTGCGCTCCGGCCGTTTTTCATTCGGCCCTCAGCGCTGGCTGAGGCGCAACCCACAGGAGCAAACACATGATCCAAGTAGGCGACAGATTGCCGGCAGGCACGCTCAATGAGTTTGTCGAGGTTGAAGGCGAAGGCTGTTCGATAGGCCCCAACAGCTTCGACGTGGCCAAAGCCGCAGGCGGCAAAACGATTGCGCTGTTTGCGCTGCCGGGCGCCTATACGCCCACTTGCTCAGCCAAGCATGTGCCGGGCTATGTTGAGAAGGCGGCTGATTTGAAGGCCGCCGGTGTGGACGAGATTTGGTGCGTCAGTGTCAATGACGCCTTTGTGATGGGCGCTTGGGGCCGCGAACAACAGGCCCAGGGCAAGGTGCGGATGATGGCCGACGGCAGCGCCGACTTCGCCAAGGCCACCGGGTTGACGCTCGACCTGACCGCCCGCGGCATGGGCCTGCGCAGCAACCGCTACTCGATGCTGGTGGTGGATGGGGTGGTCAAGACCTTGAATGTCGAAGGCCCTGGCAAGTTTGAGGTCAGCGATGCTGGCACCCTGCTGGCCCAGGCCAAGGCGCAACGGGCCTGACCCGATCAACAAATTAGCTCGAAACCAGCACTTGACATCATTTGCCGAACCGGGCCATAATCTAGAGCTTCGCCGGGCGGCGGCAAAAGCAATCGCTTTTACATCGTCCGGATCCGCTTAAAAATTCCGCCCAAACAGCACCCGTGCTGGTCGACAAGACCGGGGCGGGTATGACGGGCCCAAGACTGACCGGCTCTGAGTCGGCGCCCGCAAGGTGCGCTGCGCCAGCCGGGCCAAGTTGGGGACACAAATGATCCAAATGCAATCGCGGCTTGACGTCGCTGACAACACCGGTGCCAAGTCGGTCATGTGCATCAAGGTGCTTGGCGGGTCCAAGCGCCGGTATGCGGCCATTGGCGACATCATCAAGGTGTCGATCAAAGAGGCTGCGCCGCGTGGTCGCGTCAAAAAGGGCGAGGTCTACAGTGCGGTCGTCGTGCGCACCGCCAAGGGCGTGCGTCGCCAAGACGGCTCACTGGTGAAGTTCGACGGCAATGCCGCCGTACTGCTCAACGCCAAGTTGGAGCCCATCGGCACCCGCATTTTTGGCCCGGTCACGCGCGAGCTGCGCACCGAGCGCTTCATGAAGATCGTGTCGCTGGCACCCGAGGTGCTCTGAGCGTCCGTGACATCGGCCTAAGGACAATCAAACCATGAACAAGATTCGCAAAGGCGACCAGGTCATCGTGTTGACCGGTCGTGACAAGGGCAAGCGCGGTTCGGTGGCGCAGCGCGTCGACGAGGACCATGTCATTGTCGAAGGCATCAACATGGTCAAGAAGCATGTCAAGCCCAACCCGATGAAGGGCACCACTGGCGGCGTGATCGACAAGACCATGCCGATCAACCAATCCAACGTGGCGATCTTCAACCCTGCGACGGCCAAGGCCGACCGCGTGGGCGTCAAGATCCTGGCCGATGGCAAGAAGGTTCGCATCTTCAAGTCCAGCGGTGAAGAGATCAAGGCCTGACGGCCCAATCAGGCAAGGAAGACAGGGGTTTCACATGGCTCGTCTGCAGCAGTTTTACCGCGAAAAGGTCATCCCCGATCTGGTCGCGAAGTTTGGTTATCACTCGGTGATGCAAGTGCCTCGCCTGAGCAAGATCACGCTCAACATGGGTGTGAGCGAGGCAGTCGCTGACAAGAAGGTGATGGATCACGCGGTGAGCGATCTCACCAAGATCGCCGGCCAGAAACCGGTGGTGACGAAATCACGCAAGCCAATCGCCGGCTTCAAGATTCGCGAAGGGCTGGCCATTGGTTGCATGGTCACCCTGCGCGGCGTCCAGATGTATGAGTTTTTGGATCGCTTTGTCACCGTTGCGCTGCCGCGTGTGCGTGACTTCCGCGGTATTTCCGGGCGCTCATTCGACGGCCGTGGCAACTACAACGTGGGTGTCAAGGAGCAGATCATCTTCCCGGAGATCGAGTACGACAAGATCGACGCGATCCGGGGCATGAACATCAGCTTCACCACCACCGCGCGGTCCGATGACGAGTGCAAGGCGCTGTTGGCTGCCTTCCGATTCCCGTTCAAGAATTGAGGTGAACCGTGGCAAAACTGTCGCTCATCCAGCGTGAAGAGAAGCGCGAGAAACTCGTCGCCAAGTTCGCCAAGAAGCACGCCGAGTTCAAGGCCATCGCCAACGATGCCAAGAAATCGGACGAAGAGCGTTACCTGGCGCGACTGGAGCTGCAAAAGCTGCCGCGCAATGCCAATCCGACGCGTTTGCGCAATCGCTGTGGCCTGACCGGCCGCCCGCGTGGCACCTTCCGCACCTTCGGCCTCGGCCGCAGCAAGATCCGTGAACTCGCTTTCAAAGGCGACATTCCCGGTGTGACCAAGGCCAGCTGGTAAGCGGCTCGAGCAGGAGATATCACAATGAGCATGAGTGATCCCATCGCCGACATGCTGACGCGCATTCGCAATGCGCAGTTGGTGCAGAAGGCGGTCGTCTCGATGCCTTCG